>DBFWRP010000070.1:0-10995 GCA_048222005.1 Muribaculaceae bacterium
TGAAAAAAGATCTTCATCCTTCAAATTATCGTGAAGTTGTGTTCAAGGACATGTCGAACGACGAAATCTTCATCACACGCTCGACTGTAGCTGCCAAAGAGACCATCGAAATCGACGGCGTAACCTATCCTTTGGTAAAGCTTGAAATCACCTCCTCATCGCACCCCTTCTTCACCGGCAAGCAGAAACTCGTTGACACCGCAGGTCGTGTCGATAAGTTCCTCAGCCGCTATGGCAACCGCAAAAAGAACTGATTTAGGGTACTATCCCGATTAATTCATAAAAAAGCGATATATCGAAATTCCCGATATATCGCTTTTTTTAATGCCCGTTTGCGTGGCTCATATTAATAAATCCTGCCCCCTTCTGCGCAATTGCCACAAAAGGGGGAATGTAGTTGAGACGGGATTGTTGATAAGTTTTTTATGTTTAAATGTCGGGATATATGAAAAATGCAGTAAATTTGAATAGTGCAAGGCTATGCGTGCATTATCCATTTACTCATGCTGTATCGTCAAGCTAAACAGTCAAACTTTCGTCCACATATATAAAACAATTCAATATGAACCGCATCGGTAAGCTGTATTTCCGTTATGGAACCATGGGTTCCGCCAAAACCGCATTGTTACTGACTACGGCATATAATTTTGAGGAGCGGAAAATGCGTTATCTCTGCATGAAACCGGTTGTTGACAATCGCGACAAGAAAAACGTGATAAAGTCGCGCATCGGCATCGAGCGTGAATGCAGCTGGATATATCCCGATACGGATTTGTATGAGTTTGCGAAGGGGTATTTCGAGGAAATCGGCGCTCTGGTGGAATGGTTCCTTGTCGACGAGGCGCAATTTCTTACCGAGGCTCAGGTGGATCAGCTGTCGAGGGTCGTCGACGATTTCGGCTGCAATGTTATATGCTATGGCCTCCGCACCGATTTCCAGACACATCTGTTTGAGGGTTCCCGCCGATTGTTTGAAATTGCCGATACCATCGACGAAATAAAATCGACCTGCACCTGCGGACACAAGACCATTGTCAATGCACGAATTGATGCCAATGGCGACTTTGTCAGCGAGGGTGCGCAGGTCGAGATTGGAGGTGACGAGCGTTATATCGCCGTATGCCGAAAATGCTGGCGCAACAAGCGCATTGCCCAGTCGGTGCGTTATTCATTGCCATTCCCCGAACTTATGGAGGATGCGTGTAACGGCGAATAAGCCTCAGCAACGCCCTCAGGCCGTGATGAACATCAGATGGCCAGGATAGGGGGAATCGCAATCATAATAGAACTCTCCGGACGATATGGCACGCAGTGCATCGCCCGTCATGATTTGTTCCTGCAGAATCTGCCGGAGCAACAGGCCGCGAAGTTCTTTAAGTCGGGTGGAATTCGGGGTTTTTGTCTCCGATCCAGTCTGTTGCCTGAAATTGGCGACATATACCCGGGCAAACGATTTGATCAGTTTCCAGTCGAAGCATTTTGATGCGTCGAGCGGCAGCAGGTTAAGCACCTCGTTGTCGCCGGTGGTCTTTATCATGTTGATAAGAGCCAGGGTGAGCGGTTTTTTCCAAAAGCGCTGCAATGAAGCTCCATCGGCTGCGATCTTGGATGTGAATTCCATTCGGTATGGCTTTATGACATTGTCTGGAGCCAGCCATCCATACAGCGATGACACCACGCGCAGCCTGCCCCCGGCATAGGCTATGGCGTCGGGAGTGAGCGATGCAATGTCGAGAGCCTTGAACACCACCCCGGTATAGGCTTGTATGGCTTTGTAGCCGTGGCTTTTGTCGGGAAATTCGTAAATCTGGCCGTGAAGGGCGGTGGCAGATTTCGGGCCAATGCCCAGAGTGGCTGCAAGTTCAGGTACACTGAGATGGCGCAATCCGTCCATAAATCTGTCGGCCTCTGCCTCAAACGGCGGTTTGTGAGATTCATAAACGTCATGGGCAACGGCTGTCTGGCCGTTGCCCATTGATTTTGATTCGGCTATGAGAATAATCATGTGTGCGGTGTTTAGTCGCCCATGGTGCGCAGCAGTTCGTCGTTGTCGGCGGTGCGTTCCATGCGGTCCTTGATGAATTCCATCGCCTCGATTGAATTGCGGTCGGAGAGGAACCGGCGCAGAATCCACATGCGGTTGAGAGTTTCCTCACGCAGCAGCAGGTCGTCGCGACGTGTGGAGGATGCCATGATGTCCACGGCAGGGAAGATGCGTTTGTTCGAGAGTTTGCGGTCAAGCTGAAGTTCCATATTGCCTGTGCCCTTGAATTCTTCGAAAATCACCTCGTCCATTTTCGAGGATGTTTCGGTGAGGGCGGTGGCAATGATGGTGAGCGAACCGCCACCTTCAATGTTTCGGGCCGCTCCGAAGAAGCGTTTGGGTTTTTGCAGCGCGTTGGCGTCAACACCACCCGAAAGAATTTTTCCGGAAGCGGGCTGCGCCGTGTTGTATGCACGGGCCAGACGTGTTATGGAGTCAAGGAGAATCACCACATCATGGCCGCATTCCACCATGCGTTTTGCCTTTTCAAGCACGATGCCTGCAATTTTGACATGTCGGTCGGCCGGTTCGTCGAAAGTGGATGCGATCACTTCTGCATTCACGCTACGGCTCATGTCGGTCACCTCCTCCGGACGTTCGTCGATAAGCAGGATCATGATGTAGACTTCCGGATGATTCTCTGCTATGGCGTTGGCAATGTCCTTCAGCAGGATGGTCTTACCGGTTTTAGGGGGTGCCACAATCAGGGCGCGCTGTCCCTTGCCGATAGGTGAGAACATATCGACTACGCGGGTGGATATGTTGTTGCTGCTGCGTCCGCCCGTGAGATTGAATTTTTCGTCGGGGAACAGCGGGGTGAGATGTTCGAAAGGCACACGGTCGCGGATGAATTCAGGCTGGCGTCCGTTGATGGAGATGGCCTCGTTCATCGGGAAATATTTCTCACCTTCAAGCGGCGGATTGATGGTACATTGCACCACATCGCCGGCTTTGAGGCCGTATTTTTTAATTTGTGGCTGGGTGACATATATGTCATCGGGCGATGCAAGATAATTGAAATCGCTTGAACGCAGGAACCCGTAGCCTTCCGGCATGATTTCAAGCACGCCTTCTGCTTCAAGAAATCCGGCGAAGTTGTATGCCGGTACGTTCGGCTGCTGCATTTTCGCAGCTATGCGTTCTTTCTTTTTGGCCTTTTTGCTTTTAGGCTCGGCAACCTGTTTCTGAGCCTGCGGTTCGCGGATTATAATGGGAGCTGCTGCTGCGACGGCTGCTGCTGCTTCGCGTTCTTTCTGTGAGCGGGGAGTGAAGCTTTTGCCGGCGGCGTGGGGGAAGAATGCCCCGAATGATTCGTCGACCTTGCGGCCGAAAACGCGGGGACCGTTGGTCTGTCGCGGCTGATTCTGTGGCTGGATGCCCGGTTGGTTGTGATTTGACAGGGCATTGTCGGTGGCGGCATTCGCGGGAGTATCTTCCGGGGCCTGATTGTCGGCAGTCCCTGTGGTTTCCTGTGAGGGCTGGTTTTGGACGCCGGCCGATTCTTCAGCGGCGGATTCTGTTTCGGGTGCTTTCAGCTGCAGGGGCTGAGCGTCGTTGCCGGCCGTGAGCTCGGCTTGATATGTCGGCTCTGTTTTGTCAGGCTCAGCTGCAAACAGGTTGGCCGACGGTACATTGTCGTTGCTGTCCGTGTTGTCTTGTTTGTTGTTACGCGGTTTGCGTCCGCGACGTTTCTGAAGAGGCTTTTCCTGATTGCCGTCCGTTTCATCTCCGGTCTCAGCCTGTGGTTGCTGTGAGGCTGCTTCGGCCTGTTCGGGAGTGTTGCCGGCTGCATTGGCAGTTTCGGCCGTCGTCTTGTTGTTCCCCGGTTTGCGTCCGCGGCGTTTTGGTTCGTCGGGTGTCGCTTCAGCGGCCTGTTCTGTCGTGGGTGCGGCTGCGGGCGCCTGCTGCTCAGATTTCTGGTTGCGTGGCTTGCGTCCGCGTCGGCGCGGCTGTTCTTCCGGCGCATTGGCCGAAAGGTCGATGGCCTGCTGGTCAAGGATCCGGTAGATCAGTTCCTCCCGGTTTGATGTGTTGATTTTCTTCAGGCCCATGGATTCGCCCACCTCTTTGAGACGGTCGTCGGGCATATCTTGTAGTTCCGAAATATTGTACATAAGGGTTTTAACTGCGAAACGGAATTTTGGAAAAGGCTTTTTCGGTTTGGAATCACGGTGGCTTGAGCGCACGGTTCTCCGGCGTTTTCACGGTTTTTTGTTGCTTTAACCCACCGTCTTTGTCCTTATCGATGACAAAGTTCTAAAATGCTAAGAGGATGAATTTGTTGTTTGTGAGGCACGTGTCTGTAGCCATACGTTCTTCAATAGCTCCTTAAACATCTGAATCAAACCGGCTATGCCAGACAGTTACAGTTCGGCATTGTTGTTTGAAGCGGTCAAGAGAGATGGACTGTGATGGTTGAGGAATGCAGCCGATAGTGAAAACCTTTGGAAGTGTTCGGCTTGGACACGTCGGACGAAGTGGGGAAGCTTTTACGATTCATCGCACAGTCACCATTGCTTGTGCTGAGTTATCGGGGGCTTCTGCTTCGCTGAAAACTATGCAAAGGTAACACTTTATGGATAATTAACCAAATTCAAAGGCAAAAAGTTCACTATGGAGCACAGTGTGTTGCGTGATGTCTGAATCGGCCGTTATACAAACACGTTTGTTTTCAGAGCATTGTGCCTGCCGGTGGCGTTACCTTTACAAGTTGCGGACTGTGATGGCGGTTTTTTGAGGCGTTCCTTCCGGAGCTTTGATATGTTGCTGCTTTTCTTTAACTTTGTAAGTTAAATAGATTTGGAATGGATTTTAAACTGCACTCTCAATATAAGCCCACAGGAGATCAGCCGGATGCCATTGCGCAGTTGGTCAATGGGGTCAACGACGGCACACCGGCGCAGACGCTGCTTGGCGTGACCGGCTCCGGTAAGACGTTCACAATGGCCAACGTGATTCAGCAGGTGCGCCGCCCCACGCTGATATTAAGCCATAACAAGACTCTTGCAGCCCAGCTTTATAGTGAGTTCAAGCAGTTTTTCCCGGAAAATTCCGTCCAGTATTTCGTGTCGTATTACGACTATTACCAGCCGGAGGCCTACATCCCGTCTGTCGACAAGTATATTGAGAAGGACCTGATGATCAATGACGAGATTGAGAAATTGCGTCTTGCCACCACTTCGGCTCTACTGTCGGGGCGCAGGGATGTAATTGTGGTGAGTTCGGTGTCGTGTCTGTTCGGTATGGGTAATCCGGAGGATTTTAATGCCAACGTGATTGACATCCGTGTGGGTCAGCAGATAGCCCGCAATGCTTTTCTGCGCCGTCTTGCCGAGGCTCTTTATTCCCGTAACGAGGTTGAGCTGAACCGAGGCAATTTCCGCGTGAAGGGTGATACCATCGACATCCGTCTGGCCTATGAGGAAATCATTCTCCGCGTGATTTTCTGGGGCGACGAGATTGAATCCATTTCAACTCTCCATCCGCTCGATAACGTGCCTCTTGGCAGCCATGACCAGTTCAAGATATATCCGGCCAACCTGTTTGTGACATCGCGTGAGCGCCAGGCTTCCGCGTTGGCGCAGATGGAGGTGGATCTGGGGCAGCAAGTGGATTTTTTCAACAAAGAGGCGCGTCTGCTTGAGGCCAAACGCCTTTACGAACGTACCACTTACGACATCGAGATGATACGCGAGGTAGGCCACTGTCCGGGCATTGAGAACTACAGCCGTTATTTCGATGGACGCGAGCGCGGAATGCGCCCGTTCTGTCTGCTCGACTATTTCCCCAAGGACTATCTCACCATCATTGACGAGAGCCATGTGACCATTCCGCAGATACGCGCTATGTATGGCGGCGACCTCTCGCGCAAGGAGAATCTTGTGAACTATGGATTCCGCATGGAGAGTGCGCTCGACAACCGCCCCCTGAGGTTCGAGGAATTCGAATCGCTCACCAATCAGGTTGTCTATGTGAGTGCCACTCCCGCCGACTACGAACTTGAACAGAGCGAAGGTGTGGTGGTGGAGCAGGTGATACGTCCCACCGGACTGCTCGACCCGCTCATTGTAGTGCAGCCGTCGGAGCATCAGATCGACCATCTGCTCGAGCAGATAGAGATGCGCCGTGAGAAGGACGAGCGAGTGCTTGTCACCACCCTGACAAAGCGCATGGCCGAGGAACTTAACGATTACCTGCAGAAACTGCAGATAAAATCGGCTTACATACATTCGGATGTCGACACTCTCGACCGCATCAAGATTCTGGATAACCTTCGTGCCGGAGTGTTCGATGTAGTGATAGGAGTGAACCTTCTCCGTGAGGGGCTTGACCTGCCCGAAGTGTCGCTCGTGGCCATCATTGATGCCGACAAGGAGGGCTTCCTGCGGTCGCACCGCTCGCTGACACAGACCGTGGGACGTGCCGCGCGTAACCTCAACGGCATGGTCATCATGTATGCCGACAAGATTACCGACTCAATGCGCCTGACAATCGAGGAAACCGAGCGGCGCCGTGCCAAACAGCTTGCTTATAACGAGGCGCACGGCATCGAGCCGAAGGCCATTGTCAAGGCACGCAACCGGATTATCGGACTTGATACGGAGGATCTGCCCGAAGCTCCGGCAGCAGGCGGACGCCGTGCGGCCAAGGCAACGAAAGCAGCAACTCCGATACCATACGAGAGCGAATACGTGTCAACGGTCAATCTGGCGGCCGATCCTGTGGTACCCTACATGAGCGCGGCCGAACTGCAGCGCTCTATCACCCGTTTGCGTTCCGACATGGTGCACGCAGCCAAAAACATGGAATTCATGGAGGCTGCGCGCCTGCGCGATGAAGTGCTGAAGATGGAGGAACTGTTAAAGACAATGCAGTGACGCATATGACAAAAGAAAACCGCAACAACACACATCATATACAGCCCGAGGCGTACGACCACGTCCGCGCGGGCGTGGATCCGCGTTTCGACCTGAAACGCTGGCTCCCTACCTCCGTAAAGGAGGCGCGTCTGCAAGGCTGGGAGCAGCCGGACATCGTGATATTTTCCGGCGACGCCTATGTTGATCACCCGTCGTTCGGGGCGGCTGTAATAGGCCGTGCCCTCATGGAAATTGGTGGCTACAAGGTGGCCATCGTGCCGCAGCCCAACTGGCAGGACGATTTGCGCGACTTCAAGAAATTCGGCCGTCCGCGCCTGTTCTTCGGCATCTCTGCCGGAGCCATGGATTCAATGGTGAACCATTACACCGCCGGCCGGCGTCGCCGCAGCGATGACGCCTACACACCCGGAGGCCGTCACGGGGCGCGTCCCGACTATCCGACAGTGGTTTATGCCGACATCCTTAAACAGCTCTATCCCGATGTGCCTGTGATAGCCGGAGGCATCGAGGCATCATTGCGCAGAAATTCGCATTATGATTACTGGCAGGACCGTCTGCGTCCGTCAATCATGATGGACGCCAGTGTTGACCTGGTGGTGTATGGAATGGGGGAGAAGCCTATGCTTGATGTGGCTGCACGGCTTGCCGCCGGCGAACGGATTGAGGATATCACCGATGTGCCTCAGACCGTAGAGGTGCGTCCGCTCGCGGAGATGCCGCCGCCCGACGCCGACAACATCGTGCTCGCCTCGTTTGAGGAGTGCAAGCGCGACAAGACTGTTCAGTCTGCAAACTTCAAGCACATCGAGCAGCAGTCGAACCGAATGCACGGTGCGGTGCTGTGGCAGCCACACGGCAATAAAGTTGTGAAGGTGAATCCGATGTATCCCCCGATGACCACGGCGGAAATTGACCGCACGTTCGGGCTGAATTACACGCGTCTGCCTCACCCGCGTTACAAGGGGAAACGGATTCCGGCCTTCGATATGATCAAGTTCTCGGTCAACATGCACCGTGGATGTTTCGGCGGCTGTGCTTTCTGCACCATCTCGGCGCATCAGGGCAAATTCATTGCATCGCGCAGCAAGGAGTCCATCCTCGCCGAAGTGCGGCAGGTGGTGGCTATGGACGATTTCAAAGGATATATATCCGATCTCGGAGGTCCGTCGGCCAATATGTACCGGATGGGGGGCCGCGATACCCGCATATGCTCAAAATGCATGCGTCCGAGTTGCCTGCATCCCAAGCCCTGTCCGAATCTTGACAATGACCATACGCCGCTGCTTGATATCTACAAGGCGGTGGACAGCCTGCCTGGAGTGAAAAAGTCGTTTATCGGAAGCGGTGTGCGTTATGACCTTGCCATGCACCGTTCCGGCAATGAAAAGGCGGAGGCTGCAAACCGGCGGTATATAGCCGAACTCATACGCAATCATGTGAGCGGGCGTCTGAAAGTGGCGCCTGAACACACCGAAGATGAAGTGCTTGAGGTGATGCGTAAGCCTTCGTTCCGTCTGTTTTATGAGTTCAAGGAGATTTTCGACCGCATCAACAGTCGGGAGAATCTGAAACAGCAGTTGATACCATACTTCATTTCATCGCATCCGGGCTGCACGGAGACCCACATGGCCGAACTCGCCATCAAGACACGCGATCTTGATTTTCATCTGGAGCAGGTGCAGGATTTCACACCCACGCCAATGACGGTGGCAACGGAGATTTACTACAGCGGGGTGCATCCTTACACCGGCGAAAAGATTTTCACAGCCATAACGCCAGAGCAGAAACTGGCCCAGCGGCAGTATTTCTTCTGGTACGACAGGGCTTACCGTTCAGGCATCATGGATTCTTTGCGACGCCTGCACCGTCCTGACCTTATCAAGCGTCTGTTTCCGGGCAATCTCGGTTATGAGCCGCAGACACGGCGTGGGTTCCATCCGAAAAAACGCCGCTGAAATGCCGGTGCCGCTGCAACTGGGTTAACGTAACTTTGCTGCTGGCAGGCATTGTCAGACGGGGATTACCACCATGGGAATGTCGGCGCGGAACAGGATTTTGTGTGCGAGCGATGGATTGAAGACGCGGGCGAACACGTTCTTGTGCTTGTTGGGCAGGCATATCATGTCGAACGGTTTGCGCGCGGCGATGTTGTCGAGGTCATCGAACACGGAATGTGTCTTTATGTACTCTATCGAGAATGTATAGCCGGCATAGTGCTCGCGGCAATATTTCAGCAGATTGTCGGCAGCCTGCGTCGGTGGAGTCTGTCTCATTCTCCGTGGCGGCACGCTTATGAGTGTCACATCGAGGTGAATGTCGGGAAACAGCCGGTAGAGAGTGTCGAGCGCCAAGATATCCTCCTGGTCGAGGTTGCAGAAAAATGCCACACGTTCATGTTGGCCTAAAAGGTTGAAATCAGTATTTTCCGGTACGGTGAACGCCGGAACCCTGCAGCGGTCGAGAACTTCGGCCGTGACGCTTCCTATGAGTTCCGATTCTTTCTTCCCCGCTTCTCTTGTGCTCATCACCACCATCAGCGGCTTTTCCTCGCGCGCGTAGGATAGTATGACCTCTTCAGGAATCCCCTCGCTTACGGTCGAAGAAAATTTCACTGCCGGGAGGCGTCCGCTTTTTATGTCATCGCGCACACTGTGTGCGAAACGTTTCATCAGGGTTTCGGCCTGCTGCTGCATGCGGGAGGTGAGCTCCATGTCCTCCAGTTCATAATCGTAAGCGTCGGACAGCTGAATTGTCTCGTTGCCCGAGGGGCTTATAAAGGCATGGAGAAACTCCACTTCACAATTCATTCGTGATGCCAGTTGCATGGCAAGCTTCACGGCCAGGGTTGCGTGCGGCGAAAAGTCGGTGGGAACGAGAATTTTGCCATGCCGGCGTTTGGCGCTGTCTGTGTCGGCAACGTTGAATATCTCGAAATTTTCTACTATTCTCAAGGCTTTTGGCAGGTCGGCTTCCTTGATGCGGACTCTTACGCCTGCCGAGACTTCCGGGTTCGCGAGATTGACGTTGTTGAGTTCCACCGGCACACCTTCCCGTTCCAGAATGAGTTTCACTTTCTGGGCGCGTTCAAATGTGTGGATGGCCAGAGTTATGAGGCGGTTGGGTGTCATGGCTTGAGTGTTTGGTGTGGGGCTGCCCTGACGAGAATGCGACAGGCCGTTATATAAGGTCGCGCCCTTCGGGGCATGCCGATGGGCGCGACTTATGTTTTGGTTGCTTGAATGTATTTGACGGCGAAGAGTGCTGTTGCTGTCTCATGATTGCCGTGCCGGTGTCAAGTTCAGGCTTCCTTTTTCTGTTCCTCTTCCTGAAGGATTTCAACCGCCATGTCGTAGATGGTGGTGTCATCGAGAACTACAATGCCACCGTCGGGACCTGGTTCGATGTGGACACCGCAGTTATTGCCGAATTCGTAATTTGAACCCCCAAAGTAGTTACGAACTGTCTGCACGGTTATATGGAGCTTGTCGGCAATGCGGTGGGTTGCGCCATCGGGAAGGCTGTCTTTAAGGCGACGCAGATCGTTGAAAGTGATTGTCTTTGTCATGATCGTGTATTTTTAGGGTGAAATATGTTCTGTTAACACCATAAATTTATGCTTAATGCCTGTAATTAGCAAATGTTTGTTATGTGTTTTACAACATATTTTTTTCGTTATTTTCCCTAAATTTAAGTCAAACAAAGGCTTATGATATGTGGCCTGAGAGGCTTATAGGGCATGTGGGTGTGGTGCGTGTCGCATGGCAAATGTCAGATGCGTTCCACGTCGGCGGCCTTGATCCACGCCCGTTCATTCTGTCCTACACGCACTTCAAACCATTTTCCGTCGGCCGATGACGATATGGAGTCGACAATCTCCACTTTAGTGCCTTCGTGGAGCAGGAATGTCTCTTCCGACTGGTTGCGTGCCTCGCGGGGAGTGGTGGAAAGCTGGGCCGAGGGGGGGAGTATGATGGCGAACCTGTCGGTCTCCATCCGGTTGGCTGCAGCGAACGATATGATGACTGCCAGTGCGCACACCAGGAAGATTATAAGTCCGCCGAAGAAACTCAG
>DBFWRP010000071.1:0-1936 GCA_048222005.1 Muribaculaceae bacterium
CATCCCTCGTACTCGGCTTCGCAAGGCCAGATTTCAGACCCGAACCCTCTGTCCTGCTCCCACCTCTCGAACAGTTCCGTGATCGGGGTTGAAATCTGGTCGCTGTCCTCGGGGTCGTCGTACTGAAGGCTTTGCAGCTCCTCCATCAGCTCACGCAGAGAATGCCCGTGGTCGATCATCCACTGCAGTTGGAACTTCTCATAGTCACTCATGCTTCAACTTGTCCTTTCTTCGGCCAGCTCGGGCCGCAGTTGAAAACGAGGTACAGGTGCTCACCGTAGTCCTCGATCCTGTCGCCAGACTCTTCGAGCCCGTGCAGACACGCCGTATTCACCACATCAACGGCCAGCCGCAGCTTTCTTGTGACGACGCGGAAATCATACCCGACCAGAACGATCACCTGATGAATGCCATCAAGGAACCCGTTCAGGTCAAACTCCACGCTGGTCACACCGTCGATGCTCAGCAGGTCGCGTTCAAGTGATGCGCACTTCTCGGTGATGCCGTGCCGTTCGGCGATCCGTGCAGTCTCGTTGTTCATCGAACCGCTCCTTTCACGTAATACCTGCCAGCCTCCGCGACCGTGGTGTCGTCGAAGCAGTCGGTCATCGCACTGCTGACCTTGCGAATCGTCTCCGGGTCGAGGCCAGCGCGTACCATTGCCATGATGGCGTAGCCCTTGCAGGCGTCGTTATTCCACGGGCCTTCGATCATCTGGGACAGTACGCCAACCCTGCCGGCCGCATAGCCCTCCGCTCGGATGCGCTCCACCGTTCTCTCAGGCAGGGTGATGCGCATGGATTTGCAGTCGAAGTCCTCGTCGTCCGGGCTGCAGTCGAGCAGGCCGGCGAGTCTCTCTTCGATTGTGGCTTCATCCACCACCTCCTCGATGTCCGTCGCCTCGAAGGCGTGGTAGGTTTCGTAGGTATCGTGGCTTCTCTCGAAGCCGTAGTGCAGTTCAATTTCGTATGCCATATTCACTCCTCCTTGCCGTACTGCTTGAATGTGCTCAGATCGTATGCTCCAGCCACACCGTTGCATTCGATTTCGCGGTCGATGAAATCCTGATCCGTCAGGCTGATGGTTCCGTCGTTACTCAGGTCGGCCGCCTTTTCCTCAGCCCCTTCGCGGCTGTCAGCCCAGATAATCACGCTTCTGGACAGCGTTTCTCGGACTGTCACGCTGTACGGGCGCAGACCGTCCGCTGGCGCGTCCGTGGACTCCGTCCATCCGTTCGCAGCGTCTACGAACTTGGCCGTCAACTCCTCAGCCGTCACATGAAGCGTCGGCCGGTCTGCAGTAGGCTCAACACCTACCCATTCAAACCACGGATGGTCTGCCTCGGTGACGTTGCCAAAGCGGTCATCAGGCAACCCAACCTGCGACGGGATGAAGTAAACGCCTTCATCGAGGCTGTCCTCGATGGCCTTTTCCTGTTCCTCGCTCACGCTGCCGGCAATCATGACTTCGTGGCGAACCTTGTAGTTGTCTGCGTCACGGTAAAGGTAGCTGATCTTGGTGTTGACCCGTGCCAGCCAGCCAAGCGGGTCGTTCACCGCTTCGTCGAGTGACGCATACGGATTTCTGGCGTTGGCGTTTTCATTGAAGCCGTTGACCACGTGCAACATGGCCTCCTCAATGCTCCGATAGCGCCTGCAGATGGTTTCCGCCGTTCCCTTGTGGTGCCCAGCAACCCCGAACGTGAACGGCTGGTAGCTGTCGTCCTCCTTGTGAATGCCGAGGCTCCAGTGCTTGTACTCGAAGAGCTCGTTGTGCCCTGCCTCCCAGCCGTCAGCCTCCTTGAGCCACTGCAGTATCAGTTCTTTTGTCAGGCGTCTGCTCATGCTTCTTCCTCCTCGTCTAAATTGTAGTGATGGATAACGGTCGGCTCGTCATGCCCAATGTCATATACGGTTGCCCGCAAGCCCCTTCCAAA
>DBFWRP010000072.1:0-1431 GCA_048222005.1 Muribaculaceae bacterium
CAACGGCAATCAATTTAATATGTACGGCGGCACGATCCGGAACAACAGCGCAGTAGATGGCGGCGGCGTGTATATTGCGCCTAAAGGCCCTGCTTATCAAGCCGGAACAATGACGATCCGTGGCGATGCCGTTATTCAGGACAACAAAGCCAACGGTGTCACAAACAATGTCAGCCTGCCTAAAGGCAGTACCATCAAGATCGATGGAAAGATGGATGAGAGTGCGCAGATCGGCGTGACCACGAAAGCCGGACCTTCGGATATCGCTACGGCGACGGGCGAGGGCTGGGTTGCCGCGAAGAATTTCACCAGCGATAACTCCGCGTACCATGTTGGCTTGGTGAATGACGGCAAGACCGTACAGCTGCAGGTGCATTCGCATCAGTGGGAGTATAGCAGTCAGGATGGTACTACTATCACGGCGAAGTGTACGGCGGGAAATTGCGATTTGGAGAACGGCAATGGCGGCAGTGTGCAGATTGTAGCGCCGAGCGGTCCGTTGATTTATGATGGAGCGGAAAAGACGGCAACGGTGAATATAAGTCGTGATTGGCAGGGCGAAGCTGTTGACGCAAGCAAAATCGTCTACACGAAAGAGGGCGATGCTACCTTTACCGGAAATCCGAAGGATGCGGGGACGTATACCGCAAGCATTACGGTCGGCGGCGTGACCGCCAGCGTGAAGTATACCATTCAGAAGGCTAATCCGGTGGTGACCAAATGGCCGACGCTTTCTGCATCGGTTTATGTCAACAGTGAAGCGACCCTCACCGGCGGCAGCGGCGTTGGCACCTTCGCTTTCAAGGCAGGTGCTGCTAAATCTTGGGACAGCGCAGGCAGCAAGACCACCACGATTGTGTTTACTCCCACAGATACCAATAATTACAAGGAGCTGACTCAGGACTACACCGTAACGGTTGTCAAGCGTACGGTAAAGAACTGCAATACGCTGACTGGCATTACGGACAAGCCCTACGGAACGGCGCTGGAAGAGCTGGGACTACCCGAAACCGTGACGATCACCACGGAGGACGGCAAAACATTTGATAAGATCCCCGTCACATGGAGCGGTTATAATCCGAATACGCTGGAGGAGCAGACGCTCACCGGAACATTAGATCTTACTTCGATTGCTAACGAGGTGGAGCAGCCCGGCATGCCTGTGACGGCGCAGATCAAGGTCAAACTCACGCAGAAGAACTTCAGCGGCATTTCGCCTAAGGCTTATGATGGTGTGTATGACGGTAAGGCGCACGGAATCACCCTCACCGGCGTGCCCAGTGGCGCAACCGTAAAATACGGTACAAGCGTAAATAGCTGCACACAGGACAGCCTGACCTACACCAACTTCACGAATGGTGCAAAGACCGTATATTATAAGGTCTCCCAGTCCGGCTATGCGGATGCTTCCGGCTTCGCCTGGGTAAATAT
>DBFWRP010000073.1:0-1802 GCA_048222005.1 Muribaculaceae bacterium
TCGCCGTTACCGGCGACAATGTATATGGCACGTTGAAATATGAGAGCGGTGTCCATCGGGTGCAGCGTGTCCCCGCGACCGAGACCCAGGGGAGGGTGCACACCTCGGCCGCCACAGTCGCGGTGCTGCCCGAGGCTGAGGCTTTCGATGTCGAGATAAACGAGGGGGAGATCAAATGGGAGACTTTCCGAAGCGGAGGTGCCGGAGGCCAGAATGTCAACAAGGTGGAGTCGGGGGTGCGTCTGCGTTACATGTGGCGCAACCCTGTCACCGGCCAGACCGACGAAATCCTGATTGAATGCACCGAGACCCGTGACCAGCCAAAAAATAAAGAGAGGGCTTTGAGCCGTCTGCGCACATATATCTATGACCGGGAGCATCAGAAGTATGTCGATGACATCGCTTCGCGGCGCAAGACGTTGGTCTCGACCGGCGACCGTTCGGCCAAGATACGCACATACAATTTCCCCCAAGGGCGCATAACCGACCATCGAATCAATTACACCATATACAACCTTCAGGCATTCATAGACGGCGACATCCAGGATTGCATCGACCATCTGATCATTGCCGAGAATGCCGAGAAGTTGAAGGACGCGGAGCTATAAACCAGTAATATGGAACAGAAAAACGGGCTTATAAAAAAACTCGCTATCAACTGCATCGACGCGGTCAAGGAGTTCCCCGTGGCGTTGTTTTTCCTGACGCTTGGCGTGATGTTTTTCGCGCTGCCCGGCATAGACCGCGAGTCGGGCAGGGAGTGTGGCACGGTCGCAATTACTGCATGCCTTGGATCTTTGTTGGCAAGTCTGTCCACAACGGGTTACAAGCTGGCCGCACGCGTTGTGGCGCAATGTGTCGCGTTGCTGTTGGCGTTTCTATATCTGCTTGTGTTTGAAGAGAGTGGGTGTTTTTTTAGTTATTACGCCGACAACAATCTTGAGATTGAATCTTCAATAGCCTCTTATATATTCCTGCTCATATGTCTTGTGTTCGTGCCGTTTTGGAAAAGGGGGCAAGATGCAGACTTGAGCATCTGGAGCACGACGATGCGGGGTCTTGTAGGGGCCGCGAGGGGGGCATTGGTGGCGTTTTGTGTGTTTCTTGCGATGTTGATAATAACAGCCGCCGGGAATGCGTTGCTCAATGTTGATATTTTCGGGCAGTTCTGGCTCACGTTCATTCCATTGTTGCTGTTCGGCGCGTTGAGTATCGCTGCTTTTTCCATAAAAAACACTTCACGGTTGCCTGTGTTTTCAATGGCTTCATTCTCAAAAGGGGTGTTCACATTCATCGCTGTGCCGTTGCTCGCCATCTACCTGCTGATTTTCTATATCTATCTTATAGAGGTGTTGGCCAGTGGAGCAACACCTGTCAGGGATTTGTCGTATCAGGCGGTCGGAGTGTTCATTGCTTTCTGTGCCCAGAGATATGTGTTCCAGGCGGCGATAATAGATGGCAGGAACACTGTGGCTATGTGGTTCAATCGCTTGAGCCCATGGCTGTTGCTCCTTCCGGCATTTATGGTGACATGGGTGGTGTGGCGCAGACTGGCGCAATACGGCATAACCGCCAGCCGTCTTTATCTGGTGATTGTAAACCTCTGGATGTACGGGGTGACGGCCTGGTGGATCATCACCAACGCGAGACGGGTATGGGTAATGCCGGTCAGTCTGGCTTTAATCCTTTTCCTTGCCTCCGTTTTGCCACTTAACGTGACATCTGTCACCGTCTCAAGTATGAGGTCGCGCCTGAAGGCCGCCATGGAGAAGGCGGGTTGGCAACTTCCCGTGTCGGAAGAA
>DBFWRP010000074.1:0-5461 GCA_048222005.1 Muribaculaceae bacterium
GGCGTAAATGCGCAGGTCACTACCTCGGCCATTAGCGGCAAGGTGACCGACGAACAGAATGAGACTGTAATCGGAGCGACGGTTATAGCTATTCATGAACCTTCGGGTACACAGTATGGCGCTGTCACCAACGTGGACGGACGCTATACGATGCAAGGTATGCGTACCGGCGGCCCGTACAAACTTACAGTGTCCTACGTGGGCTATCAGAGTGCCGCCTTTACAGGCATCATGCTTGAACTGGGTAACACTTATACACAGAATGTGAAACTGACTCCCAGCTCGGAGCTGCTGGACGAAGTAGTGGTTGTGGCTGAAGCCAAAGCTGCTGCCGGAGCCGGACAGAACTTCTCCCTGGGAAAGATTGAGAACACACCGACCGTAGACCGCAACGTCTACGACATCGTGAAGAACATGCCTTTCGCCATGCCTTCCAAAATCGGCGGTATGACGTTTGCAGGCTCCAACAACCGCTACAACAGCTTCCAAATTGACGGTACGGTGAGCAACGACGTATTCGGCCTTGCCTCTTCCGGAACCAACGGCGGACAGACCGGAGCCAACCCCATCTCAATGGATGCTATTCAGGAAATACAGGTGGTCGTAGCACCCTTCGACGTTCGCCAGAGCGGATTCACAGGCGGTGGCATCAACGCCATCACCAAGCAGGGTACGAACACCACGAAAGGTTCTGCTTATACCTACTTCAACAACCAGTTCATGTACGGCAAGTACAGCGCCGTACGCGACTATGCCAAGAGCGAACTCGGACAGCAATACACACGCACCTTCGGCGGTACGCTGGGAGGCGCAATCGTGAAGGACAAACTGTTCTACTTCGTGAGCGCGGAAGCACAGAAAGAGTCTTATCCCGCCAGCATCTATCCGGGATACATCAACTCCTACCTCACTTCGGCCACTGCCAAGCAGATTGCCGACAAATACAAGGAATATACAGGCATCGACGAAGCCTACTCACAGCGCGACGTAGACCGTAAGTCTTTCGGCTTGCTGGCACGTGTGGACTGGAACATCAATCAGGACCACAAACTGGCACTGCGCTACCAGCACAACAACTCCTTCGATGACAACTACTCTCCCGGAGCATACTCCTACGTGTTCAACAACAGCGGCTACCGCATGAACAACAAGACCAACTCCATCGTTGCCGAACTGAACTCACGCCTCGGACAGAACCTCTACAACGAGTTCCGCGCCTCGGCCAGCTTCGTTCGCGACAACCGCGAAGTGGCCTATCAGGGACCTACCGTACAGATTGAAAACGTGAAAGGCAACGACGGCAAAACCAACATCACCGCCAACATCGGTACGGAATTCTCCTCCGGAGCCAACAAACTGGATCAGGACATCTATACCTTCGAGGACAACCTATCATGGTATTTGGGAAGCCATACGATGACCTTCGGTACGCACAACGAAATCTACCGCATGAGCAACCTCTTCATTCAGGCCGTAAACGGTTCATGGTACTTCAACTCTTTGGACAACTTCCTGAACGATGCACCCTATAAATATACGTATAAGTACACCAACCCCGAACTGACAGGCGGTGACCTCCGCTACGCCCCCATCATGAAGTCGGGACAGTTCGGCTTCTATGCACAGGACAAGTGGAACATCAACACCAACCTTGAGTTGACCTACGGTATCCGCTTTGACATCCCCTTGCTCTTCAACGACCCCACAACGAACGAAGCCTTCAATACATTCGCTGCCGACAACGACATCACATCGCGCGTAGGCGAAATGCCGGGCGCCAAAGTGCTGGTTTCTCCGCGCGTAGGCTTCCGCTGGTATACGGACGACTCTCATAAGACACTGATCCGCGGCGGTGTGGGCATCTTCACCGGACGCGTACCTTTCGTTTGGTTGTCCAACGCCTACAACAATACGGGCATGGAGTCCATGGGTACTACCATCGAACCCAAACAAGGCAACAACCACACCAATACGGCCCCTTCACTGGCACAATATGCCAAAGATCCTATGGGTGCAGCCACATCAGTGGAAACCGGAGCTTTGAGACCGGACATCGTTACCGTAGACAAAGGCTTCAAGTATCCGCAAGTGTTGCGTGCCAACCTCGCACTGGAACAACGCCTGCCGGGTGACGTGAAACTGACTCTGGAGGGTATCTACTCCAAGACCATGAACAACGTGTTCTTTGAGAATCTCGCACTGAACAACAACGGCGAGAAGGTATATGCCATCCCCGGTGTGGAAGCATCTGCCGCTCCTTTCTACTCCAAGACCAAGAGCAATTACTACTCCATCGTGAACCTGAGAAACACGAACAAGGGCTATACCTACGCTTTCTCCGCTTCATTGGCGAAGAGCTTCGACTTCGGTCTGGACATGTCGGCATCTTATACCTTCGGACGTTCCAAGTCTGTGAATGACGGTACAAGCTCGGTGGCTTACTCCAACTGGAAGTATAACTACTCCCGCGACACCAACTCCGAAAACGAACTCGGCTTCTCCAAGTTCGATGTTCCTCACCGCCTCATGGCACAGCTCTCTTACACCACTCCGAAGTATCTGAACGGCTGGACAAGCACCACCATTTCCGTTATCTACAACGGTTTCTCCGGTAGCCGTTACAGCCTGACGATGAACGAAGTCAGCGACTTCAACGGTGACGGCCAGAAAGGTAACTCATTGCTTTACATCCCTACCGAAGCCGAAATGGACAACATGAACTTCGTGGATTATACGGATCAGAAGACCGGCAAACTGATTATGAGCGCAGCAGACAGCCGTAAAGCCTTCACCGAATGGGTGAACAACGACGACTATGCCAAGAACCACCGCGGACAGTATGCCGAACGCAACTCCAACCTGAGCAACTGGGAACATGAGATAGACCTGCACTTGGCGCAAACCATCTACAACGCTCAAGGACTGGGCAAACTGGAATTTACATTCGACATCATCAACTTTGCCAACATGCTGAACAAGAAGTGGGGCGCAAGCTACAGCTCTGCCTACAACTTGTCACCGCTGACAGTGGTAAGCCTGAGTACGGATGAAAATGGTAACAGAAACCCGGGTTACGCATTTAATAATGCCAAAATCAACAAGAGTGACATCTCTTCACGCTGGCATGCACAAGTGGGCATCCGCTTGACTTTCTAAAGCCATTTTTTTTGTTTTTCTATATTTTAGTAAAGGCTATTCCGGGAAACCGGGATAGCCTTTTTTAATATACTCTTTCTCTTTTGTATATCCTTTTGCGCTTTAGTATTTCACCGTAAATATCACCGGATTGTGGTCGCTGCACAGATTCAGATCGGGAGAGTAATAGTCGGTGCAGTCCAGCTTGGACGAATGGAAAGCATAGTCGATGCGCAGCATGCGCTTGGCGTAGCGGTAGGTGTACATATATCCATGTCCGCCTGTCTTGAAACCGTCTTGGAGGATTCCGGACAGTTGGCGGTAGGTGTAGGACGAGGGCAGGGAGTTGAAGTCTCCGCACACCAGTACGGGGTGCGGACTGGCGATGACAAGGCGGACGATGCTGTCGGTTTGGGCGGCACGCTTCACGAAGTTCTCGTGCAGGGTTTCCGCAGCATCCTGTACGGCTTGCGCTTCGCGGCGGGTGTCGTTGGCGGCGAGTTCGCGTTCCCACTTCCTGCGGTTCTGACTGACACTGGTGGTCTGCAAGTGATTGTTCAGCAGGCGGAGGGTGTCTGCACCCAGAACAATGTCGCACGCCATGCTGCAATTGGAGCTTCGTGGGTAGGTGATGAAACGTCCTCCCGCAAGCGGGTAACGGCTGAATACGGCAACGGGGAGAATGCCGCGAATGGAGTCGTCCGCAGGAATAAGGGCGTAGGGCCAGTGCGAAAGGGCGCGGCGCAGACTGTCTGTCGTGAAGTGGGGATTGTCGCCGAACTCTTGGAAGCAAAGCACATCGACATGACGCTGCTGCATGTAACGGGCTATTTCCTTGCAGGAGTATCCGGTGATTTCGTTGCCGAAATGATGTACGTTGTAGGTGGCTACGGTGAGGCAGCCGCCGGACTTGCCTTCCCGGTTCGGCGCCGGAGCAGTGGCAGGCACATCATCATCGGTGGAACCGAACCGGACGACTGCCGTCAGATATTCCCAGTTGAAGAAGAAGGCTGCCAAAGGAACGATAGCCCACTTCTTGCGTGCCAGCGCCCAGCAAAGGGCTGTTATCAGGCAGGACACCAGTAATATCGGTACGGCAAGTCCCAGCAGGGGCATCACCACAGAGCTGTCCGGATGATAATGTCCGGAACGGGATGCTGCAATGGTAACGGCAGCCAGCATCCACGTGGCACCTACCGGCATCCAACGCAAGAGTCCTTTGACTGCGGATTTTCCCATAAACGAGATTTTAGGGGTTAGCGATTAGTGATTAGTAGTTAGTGATTAGCGATTAGGGTTTAGCGATTCGTTTTTACTTTGTCACTGCATTAATCACTTTCCCGTCCAGAAACGCTTTCACATTGTCCAGCATGATCTGCATGAGGCGTTCGCGTGCTGCGGCGCTTGCCCATGCGATGTGTGGGGTGATGTAGCAGTTCTTGGCGGTGAGCAGCGGGTTGTCGGGGCGGGGCGGCTCTTGTGAGAGCACATCCAGTCCGGCGGCAAGGATAGTGCCGTTGTTCAGGGCGTCGGCAAGGTCTTGTTCATTGATGAGCGGGCCTCGTCCGGTGTTGATGAGGATGGCGTTGGGCTTCATCTGCTTCAGGCGGGCGGCATTAACCAGTTCGCGGGTGGAGTCGGTGAGGGGACAGTGCAGACTGATGATGTCGCAGTTGGCAAAGAGTTCGTCGAGCTCCGTCTTTCTGATTTCGGGGGGAAGCTGGAAGGTGGATTTGGAGGTGTAGGCATGCACTTCCATGCCGAAACCGATGGCAATGCGGGCGGTGTTGTAGCCGGTTTGTCCCAAGCCGATGATACCGATCTTCTTGCCGCGCAGTTCAATGAGCGGAGTGTCCCAGAAGCAGAAGTCGGGATTGCTGCTCCAACGGCCCTTGCGCACTTCGTCGGTGTAGTGCTGCACTTGCTGGGCTATGTTGAGGATGTGCGCAAAGACCATCTGGGCTACGGAAGGGGTGCTGTATGCCGGGATGTTGGTGACGACAATGCCCCGTTCTTTGGCAGCGGCAATATCGACAACGTTGTATCCGGTGGCAAGGACGCCGATGTATTTCAGATGGGGCAGCGCAGCTATGGTATCTGCGTTGAGCACAACTTTATTGGTCAGCAGAATATCCGCTCCGGCAGCGCGTTCCGTAACTTCCGAAGGTGTAGTGCGGTCGTAAACAATGCACTCTCCCAAACTTTTCAATTCGTCCCAGGAAAGATCTCCGGGATTGGCGGCATAACCGTCGAGAACTACTATTTTCATGATTATCGGTGATTTGGTGTTAATACTTACAGTTTAATCTTATGCTAAGTGCCTCCT
>DBFWRP010000075.1:0-1309 GCA_048222005.1 Muribaculaceae bacterium
GGAGAAAATCGGACAGCTTAACCTTCCGGCCGGAGGTGATGTCGTGTCGGGACAAGTTTTCGAGACAGATATCGCCGACCTCATCTCAACGGGCAGAGCCGGCGGCTTCTTCAATGTCAAAGGGGTGGAGAAGATTACGGATTTCCAACGTCTTGCGGTCGAAAAATCGCGACTCGGCATACCGCTACTGGTCGGAGCCGATGTGATACACGGCTATGAAACGATGTTCCCCATTCCTATTGCGCTTTCATGTTCCTGGAACCCCGCGGCCATTGAGCGCATGGCACGCATCTCGGCAATCGAAGCGAGTGCCGACGGCGTAAACTGGACATTCAGCCCGATGGTGGATATATGCCGCGACGCACGCTGGGGGCGCATAGCCGAAGGCTCGGGCGAGGACCCTTGGCTCGGTTCACTCATGGCCGCCGCATATGTGCGTGGCTATCAGGGCACCGATATGAGTCGGGATGATGAAATAATGGCCTGCGTGAAGCATTTTGCCGCTTATGGAGCACCCGAAGCCGGCCGCGACTACACTGCGGTCGACATGAGCCTGCCAAAGCTGTTTAATTACTATCTGCCGCCATACAAGGCCGCAGTGGATGCCGGTGTGGGGAGCGTGATGACATCGTTCAACCTACTCAACGGCGAGCACCCCACAGCGAGCCGCTGGCTGCTGGACGATGTGCTGCGCAAAGCGTGGGGCTTCGACGGAATGGTCGTTACCGATTATAATTCCATCAGTGACATGGCCACTCTCGGGCTTGCCGAAGCGCCTGAGGCCGCTGCCATGAGTCTCAAAGCCGGCACGGATATGGATATGGTGTCGAATGCCTATCTCGGCACAATCGCCGACTCGTATGAGATGGGACTTGTAACAATGGCCGAGATAGACAGTGCCTGCCGCCGCGTTCTCGAAGCCAAATACAGACTCGGACTCTTCTCTGACCCCTACAAGTACTGCAAGCCTCAACGGGCTAAAACAGAATTATATACCGACGCGCATCTGAAAGCGGCACGCGAAATCGCTGCGGAAACATTTGTCCTCCTCAAAAATGACAATAATATACTGCCGCTTCAGAAGAAAGGGAAGATAGCTTTAATAGGGCCGCTCGCCGATGCCGGAAACAATATGTGCGGCATGTGGAGTCAGCTCTGTATCGATTCACGCCACATATCTTTGCTGCAGGCTTTCAAAGAAGAACTTGGCAACGATGCGGAGCTAATCTATGCCCAGGGCAGCAATCTGTATTACAGCGAAAAGACTCAGCAATATGCCACCGGACGGCGCCCAATTCCACGCGGCGAC
>DBFWRP010000076.1:0-1390 GCA_048222005.1 Muribaculaceae bacterium
CGCGCTCCCTTTCCTCGATGAGTTCCCGATTCTGGGCAACGAGAGAAGAATTGCTGCCGGACAAGGATTCATTCTCGGATTGAAGACGCTCATTGGCATCAGTAAGCTGAGCGTTCTCTTGAAGCATTTCTGAATTATACCCCTTGATAAGAATCTTCTTACCCTCCAATGCCTTTGTCTCTCGCTCGGTTTTCTTCTTGGCGGCTTCCAACGATCTGTTCTCAATGCTCAGCGCGTTTTTCTCAATGGCGAGTTGGCTTACATCTTGTTCAAGGTCTTTCTTCTTCCGTTGGCAATCGCGGTAATATTCGTGTTGGTCAACGTGGCGAGCCTCCGAACCTCTCACTCCACGCTCCAACCCGAACCGCTCCATCGCCTTTGCATAGGTGTCCTGGAACGATGTCAGATTCTCGCGTGTCATGATGTCGTCGGCACTCAACCGTGGGCCGTTCTTCGGCTTGGTGCGGTAACGCTTGGTGGCTTTCACCTCGCTCGCCTTACGTTTTCTCTCGGTGGTCACGATAGGTACTACCGTCACATGGAGGTGCGGTGTCTGCTCGTCCATGTGCAGGTGTGCGCCCACCACGTTGGCCGCTCCGAATGTTTCCTTTGCCCAGCCGACACTCGCCTCCGCCCACTCGTTCAGCCTGCCCTCATCGGCAAGCCGACGCAGGGCTTCGCCGTCGGACGAAAGCAGGACATTGAGCGCGAGGACTTGGTTTTTGCCGACCTTGCGCGAAAGTCCGGCATGGTCGATGCGGTGCTGGATAGCCTCGCCCAATCCCGCCACTCCGTCGGGATACCTGATGAAGTCATCGCGGTTGAGATGGCGCAATTCAGGGTGGGCGTTGTCGGGCTGTGTGCTTCGCTCGATGTGTCGGGCGATGGCGGTGCATGACCCGCTTGCCTTCATGATGTGGAGCACTGCGTAACTCATAGGCAAGCGTGGTCAGGTTGTGGAACAATCGCAGCGCACGGCTTTTCAATAAGCCGTTCCGGGGTTCTCAAAGGGGTTGACCCCTTTGGCTCAGTAGGGACATTTTCAGCGTAACGGAACGGTATGCGGCTCGGAAAATTCCCTAATGAGCTAAGGAATTTCCGGATGGCGTAATTTCCGTGCCGCCGCAGCACGGATGGAACTGCACCTCCATAGAGGTGGTACAGTGGTGTACCGGCTATACTGGTTACAGCGGGTACAGCAATGAAAAAACAATGTTTCACGGGACATTCAAATTTTTGATGTGAGAGAAATACCCCCTTGCATTTCTTGCATTTTTGCACAATCTCCTTTGGGAGTGAAAATGCAAAAGTGCAAGAAGTGCATAGGGGTAATTATCAGATTTTGGAATAGCTCCCGTGATTGTCACGGGTAAAGAACACACCACGGCGG
>DBFWRP010000077.1:0-3162 GCA_048222005.1 Muribaculaceae bacterium
GACGGATGGTGCAATAAGGCTTCTGGGGATGGTGTTGCCCTGGTCTGTTTCTTGCTCAAAAATAAAAGGCTGCGCCATAAAATTTTACAGCGCAGCCTTAATGGTTGTAGGTTTTAGTGTTAGTCGGTAAGCTTATTTGCCGAGTAGATTGTTTACTTTGTCCTTGGCGGTTTCCACTGTTCGTTGGTTTTCAGGGCTGCTGCATTCTTGACTGAGTCAACAGCATTGGCGGCGGCTTCCTTTGCTGACTCAACCGATGCGTTGGCTACTGAGTCGGCTTTTGCCGGAATTTTGTCGACAGCGGTTCTAACTGTCTTAAACACGCCGACAAGCGCAGGCGCTTTTTTCTTTACGATGGGCTGTATGTCGGCCAGATATTTTTTTGCTTCCTCCACCTTGCCTTCGTCAACAAGCTTGCGGGCATAGGCTGCGGCCTGCTGTACGTAGGTGGCTATTGAATCAGGGTTAGTGCAGTTCTCGATTTTTGCTTTGAAGTCGTTTGATTCGGATTTGGCCTCTTTGTCGGCTTTTGAGCATGAACCGAATGCGAGCGCTACAACAGCAGCAGCTGCGAGTAGAATGGCTTTCATTTTCAGTTGGTGTTAAGTGGGTTGTAGTGTTTCAGTCAGGTTTCTTATAGTGCGCACCACAAGGTGTCTTATGCGAGAACAAACTTTATGGACATTTTGTTTGCGAAAGATGCCTACCGAGCTGTTAAAAATAATATATGGAAGCATAGCATGGCTTTCCTCAAATATTTTTCCGTATATTTGTCGCTGAATAATACACATGTATGGGCCACCATCCGGCCATGCTTTAAACCTGATCTCTACGGAATGACATAAAAATTAGATTATGACAGAGCATATTCATTATACCACAATAGATCTGAAAAGCGATCTGCGTTATCTCACCTTGCTGTCGCGCTCATTCCCAACGATTGCTGCGGCGAGCACGGAGGTGATTAATCTGGAGGCGATTCTCGACCTTCCGAAGGGCACCGAGCATTTCCTTACCGACATTCACGGCGAAAGCGAGGCATTTCAGCATGTGCTGAAAAATGCGTCCGGAACGGTTAAACGCAAGGTTACCGAGATTTTCGGGAACACGCTGCGCGACCGCGACCTCAAGGAATTGTGCACCCTCATATATTATCCGCAGGAGAAGCTGCGCCTGGTTAAACAGCAGGAACCGCAGATGACCGAGTGGTATGAGATAATTCTCAACCGCCTGGTGAAAGTGGCACAGAACGTGTCGTCGAAATACACACGTTCGAAGGTGAATAAAGCGCTTCCGCCCGATTTCAGCTATATCATTCAGGAACTTCTGCATGAGACTGTGGCCGACGCCAACAAGCATGCCTATTTCAACCAGATCATATCTACCATAATAGCCACACGCCGTGCCGACGATTTCATTGTGGCCATGTGCGAGCTGATTCAGCGGCTTGCCATCGACAGCCTGCACATTGTGGGCGACATCTACGACCGCGGCCCCGGTGCGCACATCATAATGGATACCATCTGTAATTATCATAACGTCGACATCCAGTGGGGCAACCACGACATACTCTGGATGGGAGCCTTTGCCGGCAACGACGCCTGCATTGCCAATGTGCTGAGGGTGTCGCTTCGTTATGGCAACCTGGAGACACTTGAGGAAGGATATGGCATAAACATGCTTCCCCTTGCCACGTTTGCCATGGACACATACGGCTCGGCCGATGTCGGTCTTTATATGCCACGCCTGAAGTTCGCCAACAAGGCATACACAGACAAGGAGATTCAGGTGATGGCACAGATGCACAAAGTGGTGAGTGTGATTCAATGGAAGCTCGAGGGGCAGATTGCAGAGCGGCGCCCTGAGTTCGGCATGACCGACCGCCGGCTGCTTCACAATATCGATTACGCTGAAGGCACCATCGAACTTGAAGGGAAAACATATCCGTTGCGCGACAATTATTTCCCCACTATCGACCCGTCAGATCCCCACAAGCTCACCGAAGCCGAGCAGACGCTGGTCGACGGTCTGCGCAATTCATTCGTAAACAGCGAGAAACTGCGCAAGCATATCAATTGCCTGCTGCACCACGGATCAATGTATCTCGCCCGCAACAACAATCTGATGTTTCATGCGTCGATGCCGCTGAACGCCGACGGTTCGTTCCGCAAGGTAGACATCGGTGGAGAGCAGCTGAGTGGTAAAGCTTTGTTCGACCGCCTTGACCAGCTTGTGCAGACGGCCTGCTGCCCGGAGGAGGGGCAGGACGCCGCGTGGGAGGTGGACTACATGTGGTATCTCTGGTGCGGCCCCGATTCGCCGTTCTTCGACAAATCTAAAATGGCCACTTTCGAGCGTTATCTCATTGAGGACAAAGCCACCCATGAAGAGGTGAAAGGACATTATTATACGCTCCGTGACAATCCTGATGTGTGCGACACCATTCTGGCGGAATTCGGATTGCCGGCAGAAGGCTCTCACATAATCAACGGTCATGTCCCCGTAAAAATCAGGAAAGGGGAGAACCCGGTGAAAGCCGGAGGCAAACTTCTGGTGATTGACGGGGGCTTCTCAAAGGCCTATCAGCCGGAAACGGGCATCGCCGGGTACACGCTTGTGTTTCACTCGCGGGGATTCCAGCTTGTGCAGCATGAACCGTTTGAGTCAAGACAGAAAGCCATCGAGGAGGGGCAGGACATCATTTCCAACACGGTCCTTAGCCAGTTCAAGGCCCGGCGTCTCAAAGTCCGCGACACCGACAAGGGGCGGGAGCTTGCACAGCAGGTCACAGATCTTATGCGCCTGCTTGCGGCGTATCGTCGGGGGCTGATTAAAGAAAAATCCTGATACGCCCATTCTTTATGGCGTGTGATGTGCCTGCTGCATAGTCCGATACGGTCGGGGAGCTGATTGTGTGAAAAAAGTTTTAAAGAAGTACGGCTCTAAAATTTGGAAAATTCATAATATCTTCCTACCTTTGTATCCGCAAAACCGATGGTACCATGGCCGAGTGGTTAGGTAACGGTCTGCAAAACCGTCTACAGCGGTTCGATTCCGCTTGGTACCTCCAAGCATTTAGCCCCGCCTGAAAAGGCGGGGCTTTTGTGTGCTATGGTGGAAGGTGATGGGGAGGGCTAATGAATTTTATAATTCTTATAATTC
>DBFWRP010000078.1:0-9039 GCA_048222005.1 Muribaculaceae bacterium
AGGTATGCTTTACCACACAAATGTATTATTAAACATACCCATGCATTTAGGCCAAAGCCTTTTATTTCAATGTTTCTGCGGCATTTTTTTGTTTTTTTACAAGGACAGACATCAAAATAATTTTGGCCAGTTACTTTGTGCGTTATATCTAAAACAAAAATAGCACCTGAAAAGATGCTATTTTGTTTCTTTTTTACATATTGGGGATATCACAAGGGGTGCGCGACACTGACATGAGCGGGCATCAGAGATCCCAGACAAGCAGCATGGAGCCCCAGGTGAAACCTGCGCCGAAGGCCGTGAGCAGAAGTTTGTCGCCCTTCTTCAGCCGGTTCTTGTATTCGTCAAGACACAAGGGGATGGATGCTGCCGAAGTGTTGCCGGTATGCTGGATATTAACAAGCACTTTCTCCTCAGGGATACCTGCACGCGAACTTACAGCCTCGATGATGCGAAGATTTGCCTGATGAGGCACAAGCCAGTCTATTGTCTCGGCTGTGAGATTGTTGCGTTTGAGAATGTCGACGGATGCGGTGTACATGTCGGTCACAGCGTTCTTATACACGTTGCGGCCGTCCTGGAACAGGAAATGCTCGCCGGCATCGAGTGTGGCCTGAGTGGTAGGCTTGGCCGAACCGCCGGCCCACATAACAAGATGCTCGAGGCCGCGGCCGTCCACATGGAACACCGCGTCACGCACGCCGACGCCCTCTTCCTCTGTAGGCTCCACGAGCACGCAGGCGGCTCCGTCGCCAAACAGCGGGCATGTAGCACGGTCTTTGTAGTTGACCATCGACGACATCTTCTCGGTTGCAACCACAACCACCTTTTTGCGCAGACCGCTCTTCACATAGGCTGCGGCATCCTCCAACGCTACTATAAATCCGGCACACGCGGCCTGAATGTCGTAGGCATAAGCGTTTTTCAGGCCTACGCCCTCACAGATAATCGAACCTGTGGAGGGGAAACGATAGTCGGGATTTGATGTTGCGCATATAAGAAGGTCGATATCGGCAGGATCGACATTGTAGTCGGCAAGCAGCTTGTTGACAGCCTCAATGCCCATGTACGACGAGCCTACATCCTTTTTCAGGATGCGGCGCTCTTTGATGCCTACACGGGTGGTGATCCATTCGTCGTTGGTGTCCACCATCTTCGACAGCATCTCGTTGTCGAGGATGTCGGTGGGGAGATACGACGCAATGCCTGAGATTTTAGCGTTAAGCATAACTCTGGTGGCGGTTTGTGTTAGGAATATATGGCGCGAGAGGTGCTCTCGAAATGTCGGGAACGCCTTCTCATGCTGTTAGGGAGGGGATAGATTTGTATTCTCTAAAGGCTCGCCGGCACCGGCGCAGTGAAATCCTGAGCCGGATCGACAGCCCTTGGTGACGTGATGGCTGTTTATGCCTTATCAGACCACAGCGTTCTTTTCAATCGCAACCTTGCCGCGATAGTAGCCGCATTCGTTGCAAACGCAGTGGTAAACATGCCAAGCGCCGCAGTTGGGGCAGATTGCCAGTGTGGGCATAGCGGCCTTGTCGTGGGTGCGGCGTTTTGCCGTACGTGTCTTGGATTGACGTCTTTTAGGATGTGCCATTGTTGTTTATTCTTTATATTGTTATTGTTCTTAAAACTGTATGTTCATTCGTCGGCTTCGGGACGCACGTCCTTCAGCTTGTCCCAGCGGGGATCGGTGGCAGCCGGAGCGTCGTCGCCGTCGGGCACGGAGTCCATCTCGTCCATGAGCTGGTCCTCAAGTGCCGCATCCGGATCGGAGGCATCGGTGGCGCGGTGTTTCTTCAGCAGCGAGCTCATGGCGCGGTTGCATTTGCCCAGCGGGTGCACGTGCTTTATCGGGATGGCCAAAGCCACGGTATCCGAAATCATGTAGGCCACGTTGAGATAATTATCACTTTCAGGAATCTCCATGAGGTCGTCCGAATCCTCGCGATATTCATCGCCGTATTTCACCTTTATCTCGTAGGTGGTGTCTATATCGAGCGTCAGGTCGTCGAGGCAACGGTCACAAGGCACTACAACAGTACCAGTGAGCGTGAAAGCAAGGTCGTAGACGTCATTGGCATAAGTCACAACGAGCTTGACATCCACATCTGCATCGCGCACGTCGGCGTTCTCCATATTCACGAAGAACTGTTTGTCGAGATGGTAGTCAAATTCATGAGTACCTTTCGGCAGGCTCTTCAGAGGGAGTTTGAATTGGCTGAATTTTCCCATAATTGTGGTCAGCTGAAAAAACTGTGCAAAGTTATAGAATTTATTCGGTATGGACAACTTTTTCCGCAAAATCTCGCAAAATTAACCGTTTACCGTCATTCGGAGGTCAATTCAGCCTCAAGCAGTGTAGCCGCATCGGCCACACAGTCATTGCAGTGGCGCAGCTGGATGCCGGTGCCCATCCCCTTTAGCTGACTGCAGATTGTGGCGCCGTTCTGCTTGTGAAAGCTATTCATTATTCGTTTCTGGGCCAACATGGCAGCCGTACGGTCGCGCTTCACCAACCCGAGCACCATTCCCGCACCAACAAGTGCGCCACAGGTGCCCTGCATGCATCCCATACCGGTGCCGAAGGCGTTTGCCGCCATGCGCATGGTCTCACTGTCGACGCCGCACAGGTCGGCGTAGGTGCAGGCCACCGCCTGGGCACAGTTAAACTGGCCTGAGGCCTTGCGCTGCGAAGCCTCGGTGGCACGCGATTCTGTCAATTTCACTTTTTCCATTAAATATATGAGTGGTTTATTTTTAATGATTATAGCCATCTTAGCTATAGCAGCTATTAATAGCTATCTTAGCTATCTTAGCTATCTTAACTATCAGTTATCCCTGTCTATGAAGAACATGGGTATGTTTGCAATGAAAACATCTGGCTGCGAGAGCACCTGCCTGCACGCTATCAGATCGGAAAGTTTGATTTCCGCTATCACATAGTTTGCGTTCTCGCTCTGGAACTGCTCGATGACGCGTGTGAACGGCAACTCCCGGCGCACATCGGTGGCCGTGTAGCGCACATACACCCGCAACTCAACATCGGTGGTATAGTCCGGACGGTCCACATAGCTCATCTTCTTGTACTCGTAGCGGTAATCGTGCCGCAGAGCCATCACGTCCGACAGAATCGAGGACGCCGTGGGCAGGCTGCCGGCACCTTTGCCGAACATGAACTGGCGGTCGTAGCACTCGCCGCGTATCACCACGCCGTTATACTCGTCGTCAACACTATAGATATATTTCGACGGACCCACGAACTCCGGCATCACAAACATGGTGAACTTCTCGTCCGACACTTTCACCACCTGGGCCACAAGTTTGATTTTCACACGCTTCTCACGGGCATAACGGATATCAAAGTCGCCGATCCGGCTGATTCCGTACGTAAATATCCGTTCCGGAGCCACATAACGCCCCAAGGCATGCACGGTGATGATTATCAGTTTGAACAGGGCATCCCATCCCTCGATGTCGAACGAAGGGTCGCTCTCGGCGAAACCGAGCTGCTGGGCGCGGCGCAATGCATCATCGTAAGGCTCGTTATGGTCGAACACCCGCGAAAGGATGTAGTTCGACGAGCCGTTGAGAATACCCTTCACCTCAAGGAGCAGGTCGTTGTCGTAATACTCTTCAAGGTTGCGTATCACCGGAATGGAACCGCACGACGAGGCATCGTAGAGCAGCGCGGTGTTATTCTCACGCTGCAGCTCTATAAGCTCAGGCAGATGACGGGCGAGCATGGCCTTGTTGCCCGACACCACAGGGATGCCGCGGCGCAGGGCTTCGGTGGCGATGCCATAGGCCGCATCCGCGTTGTCGATCACCTCCACAATGAGGTCGATTTCGGGATCATCGAGGATGTCGGCGGCATTATCGGTGAGCAGCGATGCATCCACCTCCACGTCGCGGGGTTTGGAGAGATTGTGCACACAGATGCGCCTTATTTCGGCGTGGGCGTTTTTCGCCTGCGAAATCACGCGGTAGAAGCCGCACCCCACGGTGCCAAGGCCGAAAAGGCCGATCTTTATCTTGTTTTTCATATCTTTCATTCTTTATTTGCAACGCGCATAGCCGCCACGATGTTCCCGCCATCACCGTCGGAGCCGCATTCTGGCTCACCCATGAAACCGCCCAGCAATGCGTTGAGCTGAACGTGCTCCACAAGAAATCCGTCATGTCCGAACGGCGAGGAGATTTCGGCATAACGCGCGCCGCCGATGGCCGCCGCAAGCCGGCGCATATCGGAGGTGGTGAAAATCATGTCGGTGGTAAGCCCCACAACGAGAGTCCGCGCCGTGATGCGGGCTAAAGCTTCCTCCACTCCGCCCCGGCGGTAGCCCACGTCGTGGGTGTCGAAGGCATTGAGAATGGACATATAGGAATAGGCATTGAACCTGCGGCACAGCTTCTCGCCCTGATAGCGCTGGTAAGTGCATGCGCGATGTTCCCCCTCGGGTGTATCCGGACGGTCGGTCTGCGTGCGGTTGTAGCCCTCGCCTCCCCGGTAGGTGAGCAGACCGATGGCCCTTGCCGCCGCCAGCCCCGCCATGCCGGCATCCGGACGCGGCTCGCCATAGGTGGAGTCGGCCAGAAGGGCCATGCGCTGTGTCTCGTCGATGGCGATGGTCCACGGCGAGGCCTTGGCATCGGTGGCTATAAGCACGAGCCGTCCGAAGCGCGAAGGATCCGCCACAGCCCACTCCACAGCCTGAAATCCGCCCACCGAACTGCCCACAAGGGTATGGACATGGCCTATGCCGAGCGCATCGGCCAGCAACGCATGCGCACGGGCCATGTCGCGGATGGTGACCGCCGGGAAGGTACCGAACCACGGCTGGCCGGTGTGCGGATTCACCGACAGCGGGCCGGTGGTCCCGTAGTGCGAGCCCAAAATATTGGCGCAGACAACGAACCATTTGCCGGGATCGAGAAAACACCCCTGCTCCACCGTGTGGGGCCACCAGTCGGCCACATCGCTGTTGGCCGTCAGGGCATGGCACACCCACACCACATTGGAGCGATCGGCGTTCATTGAGCCGAACGTGTGGTAGGCCACATCGAGCTGCGGAAGCGTGACGCCGCACTCAAGCTCAAACGGTCGATTATGATGGTAATAACTGGTCATTTCCTGATTGCATCTGACAGCAGACGGCACTTTTTCAGGCGGCTCGGTAAACCTTACCGCCCCTGCCGCTGTTCTATATGCAAAGAAAAGGCATTTTTCTGGCTTTAACAAAAAGCCCGGTGAAAGCACTGATCGCCTTTTCAGCCCCCTTTCCGTTCCACCGCGGATCGAGGGCTTTTTTATTGCATTGATGCAAAGTTAACAACATTTGGCCGATGCCGAAACCGACGCCACGCTTTTTTAACGCAATTTCCGGAACTCGGCCCGCTCACCGGGCTTCCATTCCCCGCAAACCGCCATGGCAATCGGCACCGGCACGGCAAGTTGTCAACGTTGAAAGCCGGGGCTTTGTTAAAGGGGTGTTAAAGCGTAACAGTGCGAATGGGGCGATTTTGCCAGTAGCGAAATTTATAGTAAATTTGCCCTTCGATAACAATCATCCAATGTGCAAAGATTCACGCAAACGTTGGTTGTGCTCGGTTAAGGAGCATTGCATGCGCACAGTGGCAGTTACGTTGGCTGCCGCTCTGCTCGTGTCGTCGTGCCCGTTCGGAGCGTATGCCCAGACGCCGCCCGATGCACCCCAGCAGCAGCCATCCGCATCCGGACGGCGCTCCATCTCCACTTCGCGCCCTGTGCCACGGCATGCCACGGCGCGCCCCGTGGAGGATGAGGAGAAGGAGCAGCTGCAGCGTCAGGCCGCATCGGAACTCCCCGACACCATCGGCATCAACGGCCCCATCACCGGACCGGCCGAAGTGGTGGAGGTTGAAATCGTCGAGCGTGACGGCCGCCTGGAGGCGGAGCCGGCTGACACCATAGCCGTCGAAACCGTCGGGACAATGCACGCCGACTCCATAGCCGCAGCACTTGCGGCAGCACGCGAGCAGGCCGACGAATGGGTGCCGCGTGAAGTGGAGTTCGCCCCCGACCCCACCAAAGCCGTGTGGATGTCGGCGCTGTTTCCCGGACTGGGACAGGTGTACAACCGCCGCTACTGGAAGCTGCCCATAATCGTGGGTGGATATCTGGGGCTGGCCTATGCCACCAACTGGAACAGCAACATGTTGCGCGACTACACCCGCGCTTATGCCGACCTGCTGGACAATGACCCCAACACCCGAAGCTACATGGACATGTTCTCGCCCAACGTAAAAGAGGAGAACCTCGACCGCGGATGGCTTCAGGAAGTGCTGCGTTCACGCAAAAACTACTTCCGCCGCAACCGCGACCTTTGCATAATCTGCATGGTGGGCGTATATCTGCTCGCCATGGTCGACGCATATGTCGACGCCTCACTGTCGCACTTCGACATATCCCCCGACCTGTCGATGGATGTGGCCCCGGCCCTTATTCAGGACGGTCGGCAGCGCTACCCCTCTGTAGGGCTGATGTGGGCAGTGAATTTCTAACCACCCACTGCTCCCCGCGCCGCTATGGCAGCCGGGAGCCAAAAACATTGTGCATCTCCAATGACCACCTCTCTGAAACCCTATGTATTAGCAGCAGCGGTCAGCATCACCGCATTAACCTCCTGGGCAAAGCCTTCGGTGCTTTCGCTCTCCGACCATTCGAACGATTCCACCATCGTATATCCCGAAAGCGTGGAGACCGACGTGAACCGGATGATGCAGAACTGGTATCTGCGCACCTACACCGCACTTGACAAGAACGCCGACTCGCGCCCAGACGTCACCACCTCCGACAGCGAACTGATTGAACGCCTGCAAGCCATCCCCACCACCATCGAGATGCCATTCAATTCGGTGGTGCGCAACTACATAGACCTTTACACCGGCAAAAAGCGCTCCCTTGTGGAGAGCATGCTCGGCATGAGCCTCTACTACATGCCCATCTTCGAGCAGGCCATCGAGCGGCAGGGAATTCCCATCGAACTGAAATATCTCCCCATAATCGAATCGGCACTCAACCCCGACGCCGTGTCGCGTGCAGGCGCCGTGGGCCTATGGCAGATAATGCTCCCCACCGCACGCGGACTCGGACTGGAGATAAACACCCTGATTGACGAGCGACGAGACCCCGTGCGGTCGTCGGAGGCAGCCGCAAGCTACCTGCGCCAGCTGCACGACATCTACAGCGACTGGTCGCTGGCCATCGCCGCCTACAACTGCGGGCCGGGCAACGTCAACAAGGCTCTGCGCCGGGCTGGCCTCGAAGGCGCCGCCAAAAAGGATTTCTGGGCGATTTACCCCTATCTCCCCGCCGAGACACGCGGCTATGTGCCTTGCTTCATCGCGGCAACCTACGTGATGAACTATTACCACAAGCACAACATCTCGCCGGCACTGGCCAAGCGCCCGATACTCACCGATTCGGTGCATGTCAAGCGCCGCATCCACTTCGACCAGATCGCCCACATCCTCCACATACCCTCCGAGGAGCTGAAGGTGCTGAACCCGCAGTACCGCAAGGACCTTATTCCAGGCTCGCCCGAAAAGCCCTGCCCGCTGGTGCTCCCACAGAACCAAATCTACTCCTACATAATGAGCGAGGACGCCATCGCCGCCCATAATTCCGACCTCTATGCCCGCCGCGACGTGGTGGAACCCGCCACCGGCATGGAGCCGCGTCCCGACACCGTCGACGGCCGCCAGGGCGAATGGATCACCACGGAAGTGGTGAAATACCATAAGGTGCGCCGGAAGGAGACACTCGCCTCCATCGCAAAAAAATACGGAGTGACGCTCCGCAGCCTCAAACAGGCCAACGGCAACATACGCAAACCTCGCCGCGGCCAGACCATAAAGGTGGTGACCACCCAGAAAGAGTTCAGACCATTCGAGGAGCAGCCCGCAACGGACGACAAGCTGCTGGTTCGCAACCCGCAGCCCGAAGCTACCGACATCAGCCCGGCAGAAACTCCTGATGCACAGACCGCAGGTGGCGCAACCACAGTCGCCGCACCCGCACCCGACGCTGACACCGCACAGGCCGACACCACCGAAACAGTAGGCATGACGGAGGAATCCGCCGATGCCGGCAACCCGCAGCCCGTGTCCGAAACGGCATCGAAAGTAGCGTCCACATTCTCCAACTCACGTGCGAAGCAGGAAGCCGCCAAGGCTGCCGAGGCTGAGAACGCCAAAGCCAAAACCCGCGCCGAAAAGAAAAAGGTGAAATCCCGAAACGGCCGCCAACGCACAGTCACCGTGCGCAAGGGCGACAATATGTACAAAATTGCCAAACGCAATGGCCTGACACTCCAACAGCTTGAGCGCCTCAACCCGTCGGTAAAAGCCAGCAAGCTCCAGCCCGGCGACAAACTCCGTGTAAAATGACGAATAACATTCCGGAAAACATAGAACTGATTCTCATTAACATAAGCGGCCACGACCGGCCGGGCGTGACCGCAGCCCTGACCGAAATCCTATCGCGCTACGACGCCATGATTCTCGACATCGGTCAGGCCGACATTCACCATTCACTCTCGCTTGGCATCCTGTTCCAGACCACATCCGACGTGTCGGGCGACATTCTCAAGGACCTCCTGTTCAAAGCCTACGACCTCGGGGTGAAAATCCGCTTCAACCCCATCACGATTGAAGAATACGAGGCTTGGGTGAACCGTCAGGGCAAGAACCGCTGGATAATAACCCTGCTTGGACGCCGCCTCACGGCACGCCACATAGCGCTGGTAAGCGAGACAGTGGCACAACAGGGGATGAACATCGACTCCATACAGCGCCTCACAGGCCGTCCGCCTCTCGACATTGAGGCTTCTCCGGCTGCAAAGGCGTGCATCGAGTTCTCCGTGCGTGGCACGCCCACCGACCGCGATGAACTGCAGCGCCGCTTCATACAGATTTCTTCGGACGAGGGCTTCGACATCTCGCTGCAGGAGGACACCATGTACCGCCGCTGCCGCCGACTCATCTGCTTCGACA
>DBFWRP010000079.1:0-3433 GCA_048222005.1 Muribaculaceae bacterium
AAGGTAGGCCATGCGCTCGAACATTGCGTCAAGCACCTCCTTGTCAATCGCTACTGTTTCGATAATCAAATGAATTTAGTTTATGGATAAAGCGGTGGTTGGATATGATAGTTAAAAAGGCAGCGGGTATCCCTCCCGCTGCCTCACCACTAAATCCACAATCAAAATAAAATTATGACTGCGATTCAGTGGCAAAGTTAACGATTTCTATCCGATTTTCAGCTATGTAGTGCCGATTATTTTTCGGTAGAAATGGCTTTAGAGGCTGTTTAGACGGTAGTTTCCGTGTCAATCATCTCCACCATGTGCAGGAGCGTGTTGGTAAAACCATCCATCACCGAGTGTCCGGTCTGGTCGCCTTCGTAGAGGTCGTTCGCCTCGAACTGCCATGTGAGCAGCGCGGCTCCGAACTCCTTGCCGACAAGCTCATCGAACACGTATTGACCTTCTGGAGTGAGAGAGCAATCTCTTTTCCCTCGATGCAGACCAGCCCCTTGCTGATGAGTGAGCCGACAACGCTGCCATAGTCGTTGGTTGACTTTGTGAACGGCACATTGGTGTGCATCATTTCGTCAACATACTCAACCTTTGATGTGAGGCTGCACAGCACATCGGTGAATACGGCTGACATTCCCGGCATATCACAGGGATATACTATAGTAGTTCCCTTAATCAGACCGATTTGCCGTGTATTTTGCGGAATGTGATTTAACTTTTATTGTTTTTTCGGCGGACTACGTTCGGCATGGCGGTCTCGGATTGGGACGGGGGCTCACAAAGCCCACGCCCCAATCCGAGACCGTCATGCCGCAGAGGCCATCGCGCGAAGATAGTATTTCTCAGGGGGCAGGTTGCCTATCGCACTATGGGCACGCGTATGATTGTAATAGTCGACATACCACCCGATGCCTGAGCGCATGTCAGGCACTGTGGAGTGGGGGTGCAGGTACACATATTCCATTTTCAGGGTGTGCCAGAACCGTTCGATCCACGGATTGTCAAGGCATCGGCCTCTGCCGTCCATGCTTATCTGTATTTCAAACCCTTTCAGTGTCTCTGTCCATTTGGGGCAAGTATATTGGGAGCCTTGGTCGGAGTTGATGATCTGCGGTTTGCCGTATTGTTCAATCGCCTTTTCGAGCACCTCCACCGCGTTTTTCGCCTCAAGGGTCGTATATAGCCCCCAGCCGACGATCAAACGGCTGTAAACGTCGATCATGGCATAGAGATAGGCGTGCCCGCGCGGCATCGATATGTAGGTTATGTCGGTGCTCCACACTTGATTGGGTCTGGTCACATTCATGTGTCTGAGAAGATAGGGGTGGATATATCCGGCTCGGCCGAGCTTGCTGAGGTTGGGCTTGGGATAATGGGCCTCGATGGCCATTTTGCGCATCAGCCGGCGCACCCGCTTGGGGCCGATGGGAATGTTCAACCGCAGCAATGCCTGCTGTATCTGCCGCACTCCCTTGGCGGGATGGATGGTGTGCTCGCGGTCGATGGCCGCGCATATGTCCCGTTCTTGCCCGTCCGGCCCGGATGGCTTGTAATAATAACCGCCTTTGCTCAGGGACAGAATCTTAAGTTGCTTGGTGATGCTGATTTTAGCCTTGGGTGAGACTAATCTTTTGCGGGCATCCCGATCCCCAAGGCTTCGGATGCCCGCTTTGCAAAATCCAGCTCCATCTCCAACTCTCCGATTTTACGGTGCAGATTGTCGATGCGCTTCTGCGTCTGTTCCTGCGAGACTTGTGCCGTTGATTGATTGTTGCCTCCAAAGAGGTTGGCGGCCCGTTCCTCCAGCTCCTTCTTCCAGGTGTAGACCGCGGTTTTTGACACGCCGTACTTTTTCATGATTTCCGGTACGGTCATCTGGCCGCTCACTGCGGCTAATGCCACCTTTGCCTTTAGCTCCGGGCTTGTTTTGATTGGTTGTTTTTTCTCCATTTGTTGGCGAAGTTAGTAATTATTTTTTCCGCCAGCAACCGGTCTAAATTTTGGGGAGCACTATATTCCGTTCCAGTCTGAATTAAACTGACTGCGGAAACTTTCGTTGGTGTTGAATGTCACATTGGCTTCAAACAATGCTTTGAGGAAATTGAGAAATGTGGATTTTCCTGTGTTGCGTTCCTCCGACACAAGCAGAAGTATCGGGAGTTTCTGCAATGGCTTCGTGTAGAGCAGTTGGAGGTAGTCAAGCCCCAGTTCATGCTGATCGCCGAAGATATGGCGCACCAGAGCCTCAATGGTCGGCCACTCCCCCGACATGGGTATGTGGCTGATGGGGGCGTAACGGTTGAGGAACGTGCCGACAACGGTATTATATCCGATGTGGGCGGGGACACAGCAGAACCCGTCATATTTCGGTATGTTGGCAAGAAAGACCTTACCGTAGTCCTGCCGGATAGCCTCGATGCTCCACGGCAACCGCCTTTCGGACAATTCTCCTGCCGCGTTGGGCTGTCGCACAATTTTGTAGTAAGTCGTGCCAATCCGTTCAAAGCGGTCTTCGGACATTTCTTTTTCAGCGTTTTCCATAGTCCTGATGATTATGATTTAAGCCTCTGGAGAATCTGAGTTTCCACATCACGCTGTCGGTAGAATACCTTTCGACCGATTTTGACGGGCACAAGATATTTGTTCTTCGCCCAGTTATAAAGCGTGGTATGGCACACGCCGAATTTGTCCATAACCTCCTTTTTGGTCAGATAGTCTTCCTCGGCGGCACTTACCATAATCGGGAGAAGCTGCGCCTTTGCAGCGTCGATAAGGTTAGCGGCGAAATTGGAGAGGTCTTCAATGGTAACACTCAGGGTAATTCCGGTGACACCGCTTTGTACAAGGGAATATAGATCTGTCATATTTTTTCTATTCCGCCAGAAGGGTAACGGCGCATCACTCCCGGCGGATTTTTGAGCGAATTGCCGTTGTTTCAATGCGAAACTTATTTGCCGCGTCTTTTAGAAAAGACGGCGAGGGTTACTGCCGACCGCCTTTGCGGTCAGCATGGACGCAGTTCGCAACATCACATAACCTTTGAATAAGGGTGTGGACGGTGCATGTGCTTTACTGGCACACTGCGTCAGTCAGTTCCGCCGGAGCGGAACACGGTGGATATGTTCAATGGATTGGGAATTGGTGCGCACATTGCGCATAAAGGCTCCGGTGGCTCTATGGTGCTTCCCTGGCACCTCAAGCATTGGTGCGTTTGCCTGTCAATCATTCGGTTCAGCCGATTGCAACCGTAAATCTACCGCCGCCATTACTCCCTTTGACGGCAAAGCTGATATTCACAGTGCAAAGTAAGCGATTAGCTTTCAGATAGGAGGAGACATTTCGTTGCCAAATTATGCCATCTGGAAAAAATCACTCTTTGCGGCTTGTATTTGTCGGCATTGACCCGCCGTGGGTTGGTAACCGTAAGTAGAACGCC
>DBFWRP010000008.1:0-7250 GCA_048222005.1 Muribaculaceae bacterium
AGGATAACCTCATTTTCATTAACACCATCCTTTACGATTACAGGGGTCACTAACTCTACTCTTTCAGGTTTGGACGGTGGATATATTCCATTTGGGATTTTGAACTTTATGACACCTGGTAGAAACTTTAGTTCATGTATAGCATTCCCACTATTCAGCAAAGGCGCATCACCATTCTCAGTCTGTTTTCCTATGTATTGACGGCTTGAGTCTTTATAAACTTCATAACAAAGCACATATTCTACTGCAGCCCGCGTTTTCTTAGACAGTGAATCCGGATTATCCGTACATCTCCATATAAAGGTTTCCACATAGTTTTCAATCTTAAAAATTTCCTCCATCAAAACTTTTAACCAGTGAATTGCATCTTCCTTGATATGACAGAAAATGACCCCTCCCGACTTCAATAAATCTTTTGCCACCTCCAAACGATTACGCATAAAGGTCAACCACGTACTTAATCGGAAGTTTGTATTGTAGCTAAAGCTATCTCCGTTTTTCGGTTTGGTAAAATAATAGGGAGGGTCAATTATTATGCAATCAATTTTATCTGCGTATTTCTTTTTAAGAGAGTACAACGCCAATAAATTATTCCCTTTGATAATGAAATTATCTTGACTTGACACCTCCGATGGTATATGCTCCCCTTCTTTGTCATAACGACGAAATCCAGTTAACACTTTTGGCTCAGTGAGGCGGTTAATTTCGTCAGGAGCGAGTATTTCGTTCCAGAACACCTCATCCCGCTTTACATCTTCTTTAGTCTGCCCACCTTCAAGAACACAGTCTTTGAACGGCCAGGACAATATCACTTCCCGGCTTTCCGAAAGGAAACGATCATCGTCTCCCATCAGACCGATATTGTTCTTAAAGCATGTGTAACTGTCCGGCAGAAAGCGTTTGTTCATCACAAACTTCTGGAATTTCACCTTGTCAAAAACAAGGACCCCATCTATTTCGGTGAAAAAATTGCGCTTTAGCCCCTCGTGAGTGAGGAGCTTCCCAATCAAATCTGGTCGAAGGTCCAAAGCGGCCTCCACGACTGCATTCTTCAATAAGTCACCTGTCTCAGTACAGAAGCGGCTATCCATGCGAAGCAACTTCTCCAGTTCATGAAATAGATTCAGATTATTCATATCGGAGTCCGTTTTAATCAAGGTTTATAGTTCAGGATTCAAGCTCCAGTCACCGACTCCAAATGACTTATTATCAACCATGTAAAAAAGACAAAAAAGCGGGGAGCCATATTGCTGCTCGTCCCGCAACCTGAGGCATCTGGCATTAGCCCATCGAAGTAGGATGAGCAACAGACTCCACGCCATTATATGCAGATACTCCAAACCCATTCCAAGCCGAAGAAGCTTGAAATGAGTCCGGATAGGTATGCACATACCCGTGGCGTCTATTGTTACTCTATCCTTGACTTCGATTAGAAAACTGCCAGATTTTCAGGTTGCCAAAGACAAAGCGTCAATATACGCTTTTATATAAATATGTTGTCAGAGTTCCAAGTTTCGATGCATTAACGCTTCAACGTCAATTCAACAACGACATTGGGTCTCTGCGACAAAATTAGCGATTATTTATTGAAACAGCAATTTAACGTAATGGAAACATGGTGAGGAAGTAATGCTGCACATCATTGTTCGCGATGCCATTGCATTCGGCGATAACCGGACAGGAGCAACATGCCATAATGCTTCTTGGGAAATAATCACCTGAATTGCAGGGGCATCGCGCCAGAGGCATGTGGAACAACTCTATTCATAATTCATAGAGTTTTAGAACACACCTGCCTCACCTGCCGAAGGCATGTCCCTCCAATTTGATGGAAGCAACTTCAGTTTACAAGAATCAAATGCAGCACTTTTGGGGTCAAGCCTAAATTTCGTGCATGAAAAAACAATATCGCTCCATAATAATGCTTTCACCGACTTGTAGGGACATGCCTTTGGCATGTGAAACGACGTTGATTCACGGAGCATTAGCACATGCCTGATTCACATGCCAAAGGCATGTCCCTACTACTTAATGGATTATACGTGAGCATATGCTGAACAAATGCACCGAACTTTCGGCTTGAACCAAAAAAAGCAGCCTTGAGGGCTGCTTTTTTGCGGAAAGACAGGGAGTCTCTGCTTCGCAGAGCGCTGCGCGGTAACGAACCCTCCAGGGTTCTCATCCCGTCTTTCCAGATGCAAAAAAGCAGCCTTGAGGGCTGCTTTTTTGCGGAAAGACAGGGAGTCTCTGCTTCGCAGAGCGCTGCGCGGTAACGAACCCCTCCAGGGTTCTCATCCCGTCTTTCCGGATGCAAAAAAAGCAGCCCCTGCAGGCTGCTTTTTTTTGCGGAAAGACAGGGATTCGAACCCTGGGTACCCGTAAGGGTACAACGGTTTTCGAGACCGTCCCGATCGACCACTCCGGCATCTTTCCTCGGGTTTTGCACCGCAAAGGTACAAAAGTTTTTCGTCATGGCGAAATTTTTTTAGCGGTTTCGATGACAGAGTGCGGTATTTTTTAACGACACGCACCTCGGAGAGGTCGCGTGTACCTCATGATGCGCTGCGCTTTCATGAGGTTAACCATGGCCCATCGCCTCCGGCGATAGCATGAGACACTTATTGAATGTTATGTCGGTGTCGCTATGCGGGACTACTTTATCACCATATTCCTTGACTTAGTGACATTGTGCCTTTGACATGTGAAACAACATTGATTCACTGTATATCAGCACCCGCTGGCATCACATGCCGAAGGCATATCCCTACAACCTAATGGGTTACACTTGTACCGATACCGAGCGAATGCTCTGCCATTCCGGCTTGTCTGTATGCTCCAGCTCACTTGTCGGCAATGAAAGCAAAAGGGCGCATCATCCGGCATGGATGAATGCGCCCTTGAATGTGGTGCGTTATGGTAAGGTTAACAGATTGGCGGTTTAGTTGGCTGCGGGAGCTTCGGCGGGAGCCTCTTCTGCGGCTACCTCAACAGCTTCGGAAGCAGCGGCTTCGCCTTCGGCAGCCGGAGTAGCGGCCTCAACGGGGGTGTTATATTCTGTGCCGGCCACGGTGGGGATTTCGGTCACGGGCTTAACGCGCGAACCGCTCTGAACCACGTTGCGGGGCATTACGAATACGGAAATAATCGACAGAAGGCCGACGATGGCAGCCAGTGTCCATGTTGCTTTTTCAATGAAGTCGTTTGTGCGGCGAACGCCCATGATCTGGTTTGAACCGGCAAATGAGGAACTGAGACCTCCGCCTTTCGATTTTTGTACGAGAACCACTACGATAAGCAGAATCGACACAAAAACTGTGAGAATGATGATAAGTGTGTACATTTTATGTTTTTTCTTGTTTTGCTTGAATAAATCTCAAATCGGGTTATTGCGGCGAAGATGCGTTGCCGGAAGCGGCAGATTGCTGTTTGCGGAAGCTCTCAGCAAGCATGACTTTACGTAAAAACCGCAATTGGTCTGCAAAGTAAGCATTTTTTTCCGGTACTGCCAAACTTAAACGGCTAAGAATTTCATATGCACGCTCATAACGATGCGTTTTGATATAAATTTTTGCCAGGCTCTCGCTCAGCAGGCTGTTTTCGGGAGTGGCTGGAGCCGAGGGGCGGCGTTCCGGCGCCGGTTGTGGAATGGCAGCAGGCGCCTGGGCGGTCACTTCGGCCGAAGCCTCTGTCGCTGCCGGGAGCATCTCATCCTGTGGTTCCACCGTGGCATCGGGAGCGGACTGCTTTTGCGAACGGATAAAGCGGTTTATACGCGCCAGCTGCGAATCGCCGGCAGCATCCTCTTCGGCCGGTACGGCGCCGTCGCGCTCAAGCTGCTGAGCATAGTCGGGCACCGGGTTGAAAATCAGTTTTTCAAGCGTGGCGGTCTCTTCGGCCGATTCATTTCCGTAGGTTTCAAGGAAGCGGTCGATGGTTGTATCGGTCGACGGTTTCGCAGGTTTTGCTTCCGGAGGATAGAAGTTATCGAACTCGTCGCCGGCGGGATCGGCCAGCCTGCGTGCGGCATCGGAGCCGGGAACCGACAGGGTAAGTTCTTCAACCAGACGTTGCCGGTCGGCCTCGGCCAGTCCGGCATAGACCGAACGCAGCTCCAGAGCTCGGGCAATGGGGAAATAGGGATACTTTTCGCCCAGAGCACGCAGCCATTCGCCGGCGTCGGGTGCGTCGGGGTTCTCAAGCAGGCTTTTCAGCTTTCGGGCATCGTCGTTCATGGTTATGGAAGCGGATGTGATGAGTTATTGCGGAACTGAGTATAAGCTGCACCGGGAGGGCATCACCAGTTGCCGAGCGTGGCGTTGAAAATAAGTTCGACAAGTTCTTTTGCAATCTCCTGGCACAGCTGTTCCTGCACGTCGGTGAGCATCTGCGATGCATCGAAATCACGATAGGCCGAGAAGGACTGGTCTATGTCGTTGGCATCGTTCTTCGAGTCGGTATATTTCACACGCACCGTTATGGTCAGACGCGTCTTGGATGCATATGCATCCTCGGTGACGGCCTGCGGCGAGAGGTTATAACCGGTGATTTCACCCTCTATGTCAAGGTCGGATGCACCGTCGGTTGTTGTAAGGCGCGTGTTACGGGTGATGTAGTCCATCAGCTCGTTTTCAAACGTCTGCTGCAGCGGGGCATACACCAGTGCCGCACGGATGGGGAACTCCCCCACATGGATGGTGCGGTAGACGGTGTAATCAATGGCAGCACCATTGAGCTTGTAGCTTATACGGCAGCTCTGGGGCACCAGAAAGGCCGCCACCAAAAACAGCGGCAACAACAGTTTCTTAATGGCTGGCAATCGTAACATTCCTTGCATATGCGGTGTCTTGATTAGTTTTTTTATTCCAGGCCGAACTCCTTTATCTTTCTGTAGAGCGTACGCTCCGAGATGTTAAGCTCAGCCGCAGTGGCCTTGCGGCGGCCGCCGTTGCGCTCAAGCGAGCGGCGGATGGTTTCGCGCTCCGTGTCCTCGAGAGTGCGTCCTTCGGGTGCCACTTCCGATGGAGTCACATCAATGGCGTCGGGAGCGTCGGCCGATGGTGTCCGAGACCCGAATTCGTGCGGGAAAATTGCCTGCGACGGTTCGGAATATTTCACCAGGGCACGCGGTCCGGCCGTGCCAACCGTCTGCGGCAGTTGCTCGGCACCATGACTTGCGGCCGCAGGCGCTTCGGAGTTAATGGTGGCACGCAGATCCGAAATCTCTTTCTGCAGCCTGAATATCATGTTGAACAGCATCTCGCGCTCACGCTCGTAGGAATGCGAACGTGCCGCCTCGGAAGCCGGAACAGGGGCATACTCGGTGTTGATCTGCGGAAGATAGGCCTGCAGCGCATCAGCCTCGACTACAGAGCCTGCCTCGAAGAGCGCCATCTGGTCGACCACGTTTTTCAACTGCCGCACATTGCCCGGCCAGCGGTAGTGCTGCAGAGCCATGCGTGCATCGTCGGAGAATGTGATGGCCGGAACACGGTATTTTTCAGCGAAATCGGCGGCAAACTTACGGGCAAGAAGCCCGATGTCGCTGCCCCGGTCGCGCAAGGGGGGAATCTGGATCTGCACCGTGGAGAGGCGATAGAACAGGTCTTCGCGGAATCGGCCTTCCCTCACGGCCTTGGCCATGTCAACATTCGTGGCGGCCACCACGCGTATGTTGGTTTTCTGCACCACCGACGATCCGACTTTCAGAAATTCGCCGCTCTCGAGTACGCGCAGCAGGCGCGCCTGAGTGGTGAGCGGCAACTCCGCCACCTCGTCCAGAAATATCGTGCCGCCGTCGGCCTCCTCGAAATATCCCTTTCGCGTGGCCACGGCACCGGTAAAGGCACCTTTTTCATGCCCGAACAACTCGGAATCGATAGTGCCTTCGGGGATTGCACCACAGTTCACGGCGATATAGCGCGAATGCTTCCTCGGCGAAAACGCATGAATGATCTGCGGGAAGAACTCCTTTCCCGACCCACTTTCGCCCGTGACAAGTACAGACAGGTCGATGGGAGCCACACGCAACGCGCGGCTCACGGCCTCGGTGAGCGCCGGAGCATTGCCCACGATTCCGAATCGCGACTTTGCCTGCTGAATCTGTTGCGGTGTTATCATCTGACTATCGTTCATTTCACGTTGCGCAAACGGTAGGTCTGTTCGCGCAGAAATTCGCCGAACTCTTTCTGTGAGCCCATGTGCTTCATCTGTTCCTCAACCGATATGGGGTTGCCCACGGTGATGTGGAACGTCTTGCCATGCTTGCGGAACACCTCGCGCGGATGCAGGAACGTGCGTGCCTGCCAGCACACCACGCCGAGGAAATTGAAGAACCACGACTGCGAGCCATGGAAAAATATGGGTACAACAGGCACTTTCAGTTTCTGTATGATTTCGATTATGGTGGGCTGCCATTCGCGGTCCTGCAGCCGCCCGCGCCAGTTCACCTTGCCCACGGCACCTGCGGGGAAAAATCCCACCGGGTCGCCATTGCGCACCATCTTGATCACCTCGCGGATACCGGCCATCGACACGGCTTTTTTCGCCGGGTCATCGCTTGCCTGCTGGTCAACGGCGATGAAATTAGGCCGCATGGCCCAGATGTAATTCAGGAACATGTTGACCATCACCTTATATGTGGGACGGCGCGAAGCAATCAGGTCAATCAGAATGATGCCGTCGAGCGCGCCGAAATGGTGGTTGCTTACGGTGACAAACGCCCCTTCGGGCAGATGCTCAAGCACCTCGTTGTTGTCAATGCGCAACTTTATGTCCAGGTCATTGAGCAGCCCGCGGCAGAATTCAGGCCCCGGTGTCGCACAATTGTGGGCATGGAGATTGTTCACCTTGTCAAGCGACATGAACCTGATGAGCCGCTCCACAAGCTTACGGCGCCCGCTGAGCTTGGGCACCATCTTCATTATGTCGTCGGCATCGAGCACCGTAGGTTTGCGCTTATTCCCCTCCTCGTCGGTGAGCATATAGCTGTAGTCGCCGGCAGGCGGAGCAGGCACGGCCTCACTTGCGGGGAGAGCCTTGCCACGTGTCATCGCTGCCAGATCGGCATTATCCATTTGTTTCATTTCTCAATCTTTTTTATGATGCACGCCGGACAATTGCATGAGCGTACCTCACCCCATGCATCCGGCCGGGTGCCTCCATTGGCATAACGCCACAGCACCCCATAAACGCAAAGTTACAAAATTCCTCCGAATCCCCGCACTCTCCCCCACCCATTCCCATCCAAATTC
>DBFWRP010000080.1:0-1811 GCA_048222005.1 Muribaculaceae bacterium
ACAAGGGTAATCAGTTTTTTATACACGGCATCTTTAACGGCGTAGGGGTGTCGGTTATCGCACGCAACCTCGATGGTCACGGCGCGCGCGTCGTTGGCGTTGTTGGACGTGCACCAGCTTCTGTCTTTTTCTTCGACGTACATTCCGACGCGCCCATCTGCGCCTATGCCGTAGTTAGCGCTTGCCTGTTTGGTCTGGAATAGCCTGCCTAACGTTTCAACCGCCGCCTGTGCCGCTGCACAGTGGATTGTGATAGTGTCGATTACATGCCCGTTACGGTTGCCCCGGTGTGGGGATATCTGCGTGTAGTCTACAAGCGGACTGTTTGTGTAGGTCATCATACTTCCTCCCACGCCGACGGCAGCGCGGCCACGTCATAAACGCAGTTGTCCTGTTTGCAGCGATACACTTTGCCGTCGGCATCACGGTAACACTCCCCGGTCATGTACATGCCGCTTGTACCGAGAGGGGCTACCCATGCCTTGGCCTTTGCGGGGTCTTTCGTGTGGCACAGCCCCCACAGAGCGCGGAGCGTACTCGGCCTGCCCTGATAATTCGCGGCGTTGTGCGGCTGTATAAGCGTCCACACCTGCCCCTCGTCCGCAACCGGCGTACCGGCGGGACATGCGCTGTAATCCTTCTGCGCGTCGAAATCGGGCACGGCGATTTCTGCGGCGATAATTTCAGTGCCGGTCATGGTGTTCGCCTTTGCCCGCAGGGCTGCGGCATCATCCGCGCCTTTTTCTTTCATTTTTGCGATCGCTTCATCTTTCGTCATATGCTGTTAACCCCCTCTCTGTAGGCTGCGTCGAGTGCCGCCGGAGTTATTGCGTCTGCAATTTCGGCCTTCATATCCTGCACCGTACTCGCGCGATCGTTAACTTCAAGCATTCTGCCGGTCTGTAGCCATTCAACGAGATTATTTTCAATTTCCTGCTGCAATCCATCGCGCTGCTTAACGTGAAAGACATACTCGTCATATTCGTACAGCGGCGCAGCGTTTTCATCATCTGTTGGGGTAATGTCTTTGCTGTTTTCATGCAGTCTGACCTCGACATAACCCGACATAGGCCAGTAGCTTTCAACCGTCACAGCTGCCGGGGAAGTGTTTCCTTGTACTCTCATGATTAGAACCTCCTCTACTGCGGTCTATATACCATACGTACATAGGCTGTTGTTGAGCTTGTACCACTTTCAAAGAAATCTCCAATGCAGAAAAGGCCGTCAGCCCCTCCCCCATGATAGGTATTAAACATTGGGTACGTCGTATAGGACGGGTTTTTTGGACGATTTATAGCATCACACATATAGGTGCTCTCACTGCCATGGGCTGTGCTACCATTGTTTTCGGGAAGCATAATCCAAGGCTTTTCGGGGTCTAAACCGACTTTAACAATATATTTCGAGCCGATACCAGTCGGTATGTCATATGTCAGAGTGTATGTAAACGATGCGTAGTCGTTGTATTTAGTCGGCGTCGTGTTTATTACATACTGTCTCGCGTTCAGGTGAGTTAAGACGCCTGTAATCTGGTACAACAGCCCGCCCCACAGGTCCTCTATCCCGCGCCAAACAACGCTGACTTGCCCGTCCGTGCCTGCCGGGATGCCTGTAAGCCCCGGTACTGAGTCGCAACCGCCGGTGTCTGGTATGTTATACGTGTCTACAACGCCGCGACCGATTACACTTTGAACATCGTTGTTAGCAAATTCGACCAGAATTAACATCTGCAACGCTGAAAGTGCTGCCAAATCAAACAGCGACCAGCCAGAGCCTCGCGCGGTTGCTGCTTTATAGAACTCCGAATTGTT
>DBFWRP010000081.1:0-1208 GCA_048222005.1 Muribaculaceae bacterium
GCTATAAATATACGGACGTGCCGGCGGCCTTTGCGCCGGACTACGGGCTGAACCTGAACCGGGTAGAGTTTCCCGTCAATCCTTACGAGGCCTTCCGGTGCGACGTGCCGAACCTGAGCACTTCGCTTTATTTTGTGGTGAACGACGCTTTTTACCGGAAGTCGCTGCCGGCCGCCGCGTTGCCCGAAGGCGTGGTGGTATGCTCCCTGAAGCAGGCGGCCGAGGATTATCCCGACCGGGTGTCGGCCTGCTACGGCAAACTGGCCCGTACGGAGAAAGACGCGATTAATGCGCTGAACACGATGTTGGTGCAAGACGGACTCTTCATTTACGTGCCGCGTGGCGTGGTGGTGGAACGTACGTTGCAGGTGGTGAACATCCTGCGTTCCGACGTGGACCTGATGGCCAACCGCCGCGTATTGGTCGTATTGGAAGAAAACGCGCAGGCGCGGTTGCTTTTCTGCGACCATGCGATGGACGACCGCAATTTCCTGACCACCCAAGTGGTGGAAGTCTTTGCGGCAGAAAACGCCCGTCTGGAGTTGTATGAATTGGAGGAGACACATGTGAAGAACCGGCGTTTCAGCAACATGTATGTGCGGCAGCAGCGCGGCAGCGTGGTGAACCTCTACAACATTACGTTACACAACGGTCGGACGCGCAACCGTACCGATTTGGTGTTGGACGGCGAAGGAGCCGAGTCGAACCTCTACGGTTGCGTGATAGCCGATAAGGAGCAGCGCGTGGACAACAACACCCTGATAGACCACCGTGCCGAGTATTGTGTCAGCAACCAGTTGTATAAATATGTGATGGACGAACGTTCCGTAGGCGCCTTTGCCGGACGGATTCTGGTACGGCAGGGCGCGCAGCATACGATTTCGAACGAACGCAATGCCAACCTCTGTGCCACCAAGGAAGCCCGCATGTACAGCCAACCCATGTTGGAGATTTATGCCGACGACGTGAAGTGCAGCCACGGTTCCACGGTGGGACAGCTTAATGAACAGGCCTTGTTCTACATGCAGCAGCGCGGTATCAGCCGCGAAGAGGCACAGATGTTGCTCAAGTTCGCTTTTGCGGGCGAAGTCATCGACGCCATCTCCTTGGAGGCCTTGCGCGACCGCCTGCACCATTTGGTGGAGAAGCGTTTCCGTGGCGAGCTGAGCCGTTGTTCGGGATGCAAACTATGTAAATAAGAGAAAGAT
>DBFWRP010000082.1:0-1615 GCA_048222005.1 Muribaculaceae bacterium
AATGACGGGAGAGGTCAAGAAAGCGGAAGTGTTCGTCGCCATCCTTCCGTTCAGCCACTACACGTACTGCGAGGCTGTGTGGTCGCAACGAAAGGAAGACCTGGTCAAGGCCTGTCAGAATGCATTTGAATACTTCGGAGGCGCGACGGCCGCCATCGTGCCCGACAACCTGAAGGCGGCGGTAAAGACCAGCGACCGGAACGAGCCTGTGATCAACGAGGAGTTCGCGGCCTTCGCCGAACATTACGGATGCGCCGTATATCCCGCACGGGTCCGCCATCCCAAAGACAAGGCCCTTGTCGAGAACGCCGTCAAGCTGCTGTACCAGTCAGTGTATATTGACATAGAGGGGATGGTCTTTCCGTCACTGGACGAACTGAACACGGCGATCCACATATCGCTGCAAGACTTCAACGAAAGGCTGATGGCAGGAAGGAATATGTCGCGTAAAGACATGTTCCTGCAGAGCGAAAAGGACTTCCTGCGTCCCCTTCCCGAAAAACCGTTTGTCATCAAGGAGCGGAAGCTGATGACCGTCGGCAAGAACTGTTATGTCTCCCTGTTCAAGCACCATTACAGCGTGCCGCGCGAGCATGTCGGCAAACGGGTGGTCATCCTCTATGACGCGGACACGGTGGAGATCTACTGCGGCCTCAATCGGGTGGCGACGCACGACCGCTGCGACATACCCTACGCATACTCATGGAAGAAGGAGCACAACCTGCCCGGTCATTACGGACCGTATGACAAGGATCTCGAGGAACTGTTCAAACGAGCCGCCGAGATGGACAACATCGTCCTTGACTACCTCCACGAAGTGGATGCCATGATGCAGTATCCGCCGAAATCCTTCAGCAGCTGCCGCGGCATACTGTCGCTTGAAAAGAAGTATGGCACAGACCGACTCGTGGCGGCGTGCGCCTGCGCGTCGATGAAGGCGGCATATGGCTATCAGACCGTCAGGGAAATCCTCGAACAGGGCGAAGACGCCGACTTCCTGCCAGATGAGGACGGAACTGTCTGCGGCCCGACGGCTGCAGTCCCTGCTCCGGTGCACAAGAACATCCGCGGCCGCGAATACTACAGCCGCAAAAACGAACCCAACAACACCAACAGTAATGGAAACAACAGATAAAACCGCACCGGCCACCCGGCAGCCGGACCAGAACACAACATCGCTGGACCTGATGAACCGCATGAAGATGCACGGAATGGCAGAGGCCTTCCGCGAAAGCCTTGCCGGAACAACCGCACAGTCAATGACTCCGGATTCCTTCCTCTCGATGCTCCTGCACCGCGAATGGGACTGGCGCGCGCAAGCCGCCGTAATGCGCCTGACAAAAAACGCGGCCTTCCGCTACAAGGCATATCTCGAGGAGATCGACTACGCCACAAACCGTGGACTCGACCGCAACCAGACGGAACGTCTGGCGACACTCGACTTTGTACGCAACGGACAGAACCTCTTCATCACAGGGTCATCCGGAACGGGCAAGAGCTTCCTGGCTTGCGCCCTGGGACACGAGGCATGCAAAAGGGGCATACGCACCCTGTATGCCAACGCCTCCAAGCTGCTCGGACAGCTCAAGGTCGCAAAAGTCAAGAACAGCCTCGA
>DBFWRP010000083.1:0-11609 GCA_048222005.1 Muribaculaceae bacterium
GTATGGCCAAGCACCTGTTCCGCGAACTGCGCGGCGTGGAGCTCACCGAACCGTTCCAGCGCATGCCCTGGGCCGACGCCATGAAATATTATGGCTCCGACAAGCCCGACCTGCGTTTCGACATGAAGTTTGTGGAACTGATGGACATCCTCAAGGGCCACGGATTCTCGGTGTTCGACGATGCAGCCTACATCGGCGGTATCTGCGCCAAAGGCGCGGCCTCATACACCCGCAAGCAGCTTGACCAGCTCACTGAATTTGTGAAACGTCCGCAGATTGGTGCAAAGGGCATGGTCTATGCACGCGTGGAAGCCGACGGTACGGTAAAATCATCGGTCGACAAATTCTATACTCAGGATGTGCTGCAGAAGATGAAGGAGGCTTTCGGTGCCGAACCGGGCGACCTTATCCTGATTCTCAGCGGCGACGACGCCATGAAGACCCGCAAACAGCTCTGCGAGCTCCGTCTGGAGATGGGCAACCGCCTGGGCCTGCGCGACAAGAACAAGTTCGCATGCCTCTGGGTTGTGGACTTCCCCATGTTTGAATGGAGCGACGAGGAGCAGCGCCTCATGGCCATGCACCATCCGTTCACCCATCCCAAGGACGAGGATATCCCCCTGCTCGACACCAAACCCGAAGAGGTGCGCGCCGACGCATACGACATGGTTGTCAACGGTGTTGAAGTGGGTGGCGGATCAATCCGTATCCACGATTCCGAACTTCAGGCCAAGATGTTCGAAATTCTCGGCTTCACGCCCGAAAAAGCTCAGGAGCAGTTCGGCTTCCTCATGAACGCCTTTAAATATGGTGCACCCCCTCACGGAGGTCTGGCCTACGGTCTGGACCGTTGGGTATCGCTCTTTGCTGGACTGGACAGCATCCGCGACTGCATAGCCTTCCCCAAAAACAACTCCGGCCGCGACGTGATGCTCGAGGCACCCGCACCGCTCGACCAGAAACAGCTCGATGAGCTTGAGCTTGCACTCGCCCCCAAAGGTGAATAACCCTGCACAGCCACACGTACCGACAAATGAAAATAAGCGAAATAATCGCCGCAATTGAAACCGTAGCTCCCCTGCGCCTGCAGGAGAGCTACGATAATTCTGGGCTGCAGACTGGCCACCCCGACCAGGAGGCCACGGGCGTCATTCTGTGTGTAGACCCCACAGAGGAGATACTGCTCGAGGCCGAAAGGAAAGGGTGCAACCTTGTGATCTCCCATCACCCGCTCCTGTTTCACGGGGTGAAATGTGTGTCGGGACGCAACCGTCCGGAACGGGTGCTCGAAATGGCCATCCGCAAAGGCACCACCATTTATTCCTCCCACACGGCGCTCGACTCATCCACTGCAGGCATCTCGCGCCGAATGGCCGCCATGCTCGGACTGCACGACGTGGAGGTGCTTGTGCCACAATCGCCCGGCAGCAACGAGGGCCTTGGCGCCGTGGGCAACCTTCCCCACCCCATTCCCGCCGAAGAGTTTCTACAGACGGTCAAGTCTACGTTCGGATGCAGGGTTCTCCGGATGTCATCAGGATGCAGGCCGCACACCATCGGCCGCGTTGCGCTGTGCGGTGGCTCCGCCGGCGAATTTGTACCCGAAGCCATTGCGGCTGGAGCCGAGGTCTACATCACCGCCGACTGCAAGCATAACCAGTTTCTCGACCATTCCCACAGAATTTTGTTGGTGGATGCCGGACATTTTGAGACAGAAGAATGCAGCAAGCAGATTTTTTTGGACATTTTAACAGAAAAATTTCATAACTTTGCAGTCTGGAAATCCGAAACCGAACAAAACCCCATAATTTATTTGTAAGCGCAAATGGCTAACGATAAAAATAAAACCGACAACCTTTCGGTTGAGAGCCGCCTCAAATCGCTCTACGAGCTTCAGACCATACTCACCGAAATCGACCGCATAAAAACCATCCGCGGCGAACTTCCTCTGGAGGTCAAGGACCTGGAGGACAATCTTGCCGGTCTGCACACCCGTATCGACAACTACACAGCCGAAATCGAGGACCTCAAAGCAAAACTTGCACGCGAGAAAGAGAAAATCGCCGACTCGCAGAACAAGATCGCCACATACAAAGAGCAACTTGACAATGTGCGTAACAACCGCGAATTCGATCTTCTCACCAAGGAAGTTGAATTCCAGACCCTTGAAATCGAGTTGAGCGAAAAGCACCTCAATGAGTATTCCCGTCAGATCGAGAACAAGACCAACGAAATCCAGGTCACTCAGGAAAAGGTGCACGACACCGAACACGTACTTGCCGAGAAGCGCACAGAACTTGAAGAAATCGTTTCGGAAACCCGTCAGGACGAGGATCGCCTCCGCCAGCAGGCAAAGGATCTCGAACCGAAAATCGACGCCTATACTCTCAACGCTTTCAAGCGCATCCGCAAAAACGCCCGCAACGGCCTTGGTGTTGTCTACATCCAGCGCAATGCGTGCGGCGGCTGTTTCAACCGCATCCCACCGCAGAAACAGCTCGAAATCAAGATGCACAAAAAAATCATAGTTTGCGAATACTGCGGACGCATCCTTATCGACCCCGAGATAGCAGGAGTACAGGACGAACCGACCGCGAAATAACATCACGCTGTTATACCCCTACATAGAAATTTAACAGCAACACATCCAAAAACAACAGCAGCCGGCGCACCCCAAGCAGGGATTGCGCCGGCTGCCGTGTCGTATGCCACACATCCGGATGGCGGCAAACATTAAGTCAAACTGACAAGACATCAATCGCAAAACACTTTTTGTCGTAATTTTACACTTTTTCAATGCTTTTTGAACTGCTTTATTCATTTTTTCAGCCCAACATAGCGTCAGTTTCGTAATAAATAGCTAATTTTGCACTCGAATTTCAAATTCCGGTAAAGGCTTCCGCTCAGTCGGAAAAACGGTCAACCTGTGTTGCCATGGCTTCTATGCCAACCGCCCAATCCGCATATGCGGATTGGGCGGTAGATGAGCACAAGAATGCCATGACCGCCCCGCACCGGACTCATGCCACAACCTCAGTGCCCTCCTATTTCAGCTGCGACAGAGGATTTTAACAAGTAAAACAAGTATGAAGCTACTACAAGAAAAGCTCGCCAAGTACACCGCCCCACAACAGGCAAAAGCAGCAGGCGTTTACCCCTATTTTCGCGCAATCTCATCGGAACAGGAACCTGAAGTGCTTATCGACGGAAAAAAAGTGCTCATGTTCGGTTCCAACTGCTATTCCGGACTTGTATCAGACCCCCGTATAAAAGAGGCTGCAATCGAGGCCACAAAAAAATACGGCACAGGATGCGCCGGATCGCCCTTCCTCAACGGCACGCTCGACCTTCACAAGAAACTCGAACAGCGCATCGCCGAATACATCGGCAAGGAGGACGTAATGATTTATTCGACCGGTTTCGAGGTAAATCTCGGCGTGGTTTCTTGCCTTACGGGACGTGAGGACTATATCCTCTGGGATGAACAGGATCACGCATCCATCATTGAAGGGCGCCGCCTGAGCTTCTCGACAGCACTGAAATACAAGCACAACGACATGGAGTCGCTTGAAAAGCAGCTTCAGAAATGCGATCCCGACAAAGTGAAACTAATCGTAACCGACGGCGTGTTCTCGATGGAAGGCGATGTGGCCAATCTCCCCGAAATTATCCGTCTGGCAAAAAAATACAACGCATCGGTCATGGTCGACGAAGCACACGGCATCGGAGTGTTCGGTAAAGGCGGACGCGGCACATGCGACCATTTCGGCGTGACCAAGGATGTAGACCTCATCATGGGCACATTCTCCAAATCGTTCGCATCGCTCGGCGGATTCATCGCCACCGACAAGGAGATAACCAACTTCCTGCGTCACCACTCCCGCTCCTACATCTTCACCGCATCCATCACTCCGGCATCGACGGCTGCCGCACTGAAAGCCATCGACATCATGGAGCAGGAGCCCGAACGTCAGGAGCACCTTTGGGAAATCACCAAATTCGCGCTCGACGGATTCCGCAACATGGGTTGCGAGATAGGCAACACCTCCACCCCTATCATCCCCCTGTTCGTCCGCGATGACTACAAGACATACCACGTGGTACGCGACCTCTTCGACGAAGGTCTGTTCGTCAATCCCGTGGTCTCCCCCGCTGTGGCTCCCCAGGACACCCTCATCCGCTTCTCGCTGATGGCAACACACACAAAGGAGCAGGTGGAATATGCCCTGACAAAAATCCAGCAGGTGTTCCGCAAATACGACCTCATCCCCTGAACGGTTCCAACCCGGGAAACCAGATAAAATAACGACGGTGTGCAGAAGCGTTCTGCACACCGTCGCTGTTTTATGCATTGGCATTCTCTTTGCGGGGATTTCCTTCCGGCGAGACGACACTGTTGCTTTGCAGAGTGAGAGTCAGGATGCCGCGAAATCTATGCTCACGATGCATTATTCCATCCGTGTGAAACGCATGTGTGATTTGTGCAGCGGGAAATGGAATGCCAGAATGGAAGGGGAGATAAAATCGGCCGACACCTCCGCGCCCATCCATTCCATCCGCGCATCGAACCACACCACATCATAGTGGTTCTCAAACGGAGTAGCATACATACGGGCCTTCACCATTCCAGGCGCCCAGTGCGCCGACCCAACCCTGGCACCGCCGAGATAAAGAACGTCGTAGACCGGCTGCCGCCCTTTATATCCGCAATTTCCGGAATCGATGTGAGGCACAACCGCAAGCCGGTACATTCCTCCCGGCTCGGCCCATCCTGAATCGGTGTCACGATCAAGGAAATGCCATACACCCACCGCCCCAGATGCACAATGTGTCAACCGCAGAATATCGTCGCCATTCAATCCGGTCTGCAATTCACGCGCAGGGTTTCCTGCCCATGCCGACACGAAATAGTCAACATTAAGCAGCCCGAGTGCATGCAGCCTGAAAGCCGAAACCGCACTGCAGCCGAAACTGCCGGCATCACGCTGATGGTCGTTGCCTACCCAGACGGCGACAACACCATCCCGCATCACCACAGTCAGCACATTCACACCATTGTAAAGGTCTACATCATCATAAATTTTATTGCGAAGCACCTCCACACGCCGGCCTTGGGAGGCGACTGTATCTGCCGAAATCTGCAGATAGCGCCGGCTGAACGCCTCGTCAAGCCCTTCGCTTCCCCACGAAAGCGTTATGCTGAAACGGCATTCACCATCGGCATCCAGGCCTGAAATCATCCATTGCGCCGCATCCCCTTTTCCGTTACGGTTGCCTGGCATCGATGCCGCAACCTCGACTTCCTGTTCCACAGCGGATGCATCCGATGAAATCACGGCCTCATTGCCCGGCACAAGTCTGAACGGGCCCTGTTCCTCTCGGCCATCGGCCATTCCGGCATAGGGCATTATGCCCCACGCGCTCAATGCGGCACTTGCCGTCAGAGCGAGAACGAGCGCCCTCATGCCCCGGATTGTTTGGAATTCCACAACCCCGCCACCGTGGCCACAAATTCAGCCCGGTCCATATCGTAAGGGAGCCAGCAGATGGGGGTTCCCCGACGCTCCATACCGCGGAACCACGTCATCTGCCGTTTGGCAAACTGGTGGATGGCGGTCTCAAGCTGCCGGAACATCTCGTCGTAACTCAGACGCCCCAGCACATGCAGCGTGAGATACTTATATTCCAGCCCATAGTACATCAGCGCCTCGGCGTCAATTCCGGACGCAAGCAATGTTTCCACTTCCTGCACCATTCCGGCGTCAAGACGTGCCTGCAGCCGGCTGGTGATGCGCTCGCGCCTCACATCGCGCGGAACGTCAATCCCAACCACAACCGCCCGACGCGGCTGTGCACCGGCCACGGCGCAAGCCTCGGCCGGATGCTCCTGATAGTAGGTCTGTATCTCTATGGCGCGTATGGCTCGCTTCGGCGTGTCCACATCCGTCACATTATGCAATGTTTTCATGGACGCCAGAATATCGGTCAGCTCGGCAAGGCTCCTCCCCTCCAGCCGCGCCCGCAGGGCGGCATTCTCCGGAACCTCGGGCAACGCCGTGCCTCGCAGAAAAGCCTCGACGTACATTCCGGTGCCGCCGCAAAGAATCGGCACAGCGCCATTACGTTCAATCCGGTCGAGAGCCACGGCAGCATCACGGAGATAACCGTAAAGATTATACTTTGTACCGGCATCCTCAATGTCAATCAGATGGTAAGGTACATCGCCATACTCCTCCAGATCCTTCCCCGTACCGAGGGTCATCCCACGGTACACCTGCCGCGAATCACCGCTGATGATTTCTCCGCCCAACGCGCGGGCCAGGTCGACGGCTCTTGCAGTCTTGCCTGAAGCCGTCGGCCCCACGATTGCAATTATCGTTTGCTGTGACATGAGAGGCGGTTGTTTAATGGGCGGCAGTGCCGGTGTGCATGCGGCGGCGATATACAAACAGCCGGAACACGGGATACCAGAACTTGTCCTCGTTTGTTGTGGCCACACGCAGCCAGTGCAAGTCATTATAATCAACATTCCAGTTGCGCATGTCGCGCAATCTGAATGTAGGCTTGTAATGTTTGATCCTGTACAGACGGCGCCCGCGGTCGTCGTACGTTTTCCACGCCATGGCTATGCGGTAGATACGTCCGAGTTCCGAAACCAGAGTGCGGTCAAGCAACCCCTGCGCTTCAAGCAGAAGCACCTGCCCCCACGTGAACCATTCGCCCGTAAGTTTCGATTCATCGTCCTCCCCGTTGCCGTCGAGAAACGCGAAATAATGAAAAATGTTTCTGTACGTCACATCGTCGGGCGAATCATAGACTTTCCTTATCTCCACATTTTTCAGTCCTGAAAGCGAACGGAAACTACGTATGGCCTCCTCCATATTATCATGTTCATGGTAACCTGTGGTCACCACGGCGGGTGTGTCGAACCGCTTCACATCCTGCCCGTTTCCATACTTGCAGCCGGTGCCATGAAAGCGGAGCAGTATCCTGTCGCCCTGAATCACCAGATAGCGGAGTGTGGTGATGGATGGCTGTTCGATGTAATGCCCCTCATCGTTCTGGCAATAGTACACCCATATGGAGTAATACCGCATGCCAAGATACACAAGTGAAAGCACATACATCGACAGTGGCATCCACATGAAGAAGAACTGGTCGGCATGGCTTATGTTGGTATTGATGTAGCGTGTGAGATAATATGTCCAGTCCACGACCGTGAGGGCGAGAGAAAGGAAGAAAAGCATCCGCGTCTGATAACGCCATTCCTTGCGAAACAGATCGCCCACGAACCCCTCCTCGATCACGTTGCCGTAACGCATCTTGCAACGGCGGCACACCACGGGTTCCGTTCGACGGAACAGATAGCACAGCGTTACGATACACGCCAATGGCGAAGTAAACAGAATGGTGAGCAACGGGCTGCCGGAATCGTACGGCTGGCCGTTGATTTCATAAAGCTCGCGCCCCGGCTCATAAACCGACAGCACCACCAGAGCTATGGCTGTGACAAGAATTACCGACGACACCTGGCTGTTCAGACGGGAACACACCGGTTCCTTTCGCCGACGCAGCTCGCGACGTATCAGTTCAAGCGAGATATAAAACACTATGTTGATCGGCGCAAGCCACAGGCGCGGCATCACCGGAGCAAGCACAGTCAGCAATGTCAGGAATCCCACAGAGACAGCCCAGTTTCGCCAAAGGCTGAATATGGCAGCCGACATTCCGTTGTGACGTTCTTTTGACCTTGACATTTTCTTTTCCATTTGGATGCAACGGATGCACCGGCGGTGCATCCCCGCACATTAAACTTTCACTTTCGCAAATCTTCACCTTCGGCAGGCACTGCGGGGCTCCCCCCCACACCTACAGATTGTCGGCGAAGAAGCGGATCATACGCCCATACACCATGGCGCGGGCGTCGCAGCCGTTGATGGAGTGGTTCATATTGGGGAACAGCAGCATATCGGCATAACGGTGCTCTTTCTGCAGTGCCCCCACAAACTCTATGGTGTTGCTCAGATGCACATTGTCATCGGCGGTTCCGGCCATTATCAGCAACGGACAGTTTAGATTGGCAGCACGGTTCAGTGGGGCGCTCTCCTCATATCCGTCGGCATTCTCGCCGGGTGTGAGCATGAAGCGCTCGGTGTATACAGTGTCGTAGAAGCGCCACGACGTCACAGGCGCTATGGCCACGCCAGCCGCAAAGGGGGCATCGGCCTCGGTCACAGCCATAAGGGTTTCATACCCCCCGTAGCTCCATCCGCAGATGCCGATACGCGATGCGTCAACAAACGGGAGCGATGCCACATAGCGTGCGGCGGCAAGCTGGTCGGCCGTCTCATAGCGGCCAAGCTGTTTGTAAACCACATCACGGAAAGCGGTGCCACGGCCACCGGTGCCACGGCCATCGACACATACCACAACAAAACCGGCTTTTGCGGCATATTGCTGCCAGTCCATTGACCAACGGTTGAGCACCTCCTGCGAACCGGGACCGCTGTACTGCCACATGATTGCAGGATAGCGCCTGGATGAATTGAAGCCTGCAGGCTTGAACATATAGCCGTTGAGAGTGACGCCGTCGGCCTGCATGGTGAAGAACTCCTTGCGGGGCGCGCCGTCATAGCGCGCGCCATAGGCGGCATTGTCGACCAGTGTGCGCATTGTCTTCCCTTTGGCATTGACCACGGTGTAGACAGTGGGTGTGTTAGCGTCGCTGTGCGACATCACGGCGTAGCTCATCGTCGGTGTGAACCGGGCGGTGCTCCACCCCTCCACAGGAGTGAGCGCCTCGGTCTTTTTACCCTGACGGTCCATGCGGTAGACCACACGGTTCAGCGCACCGGTCACTTCTGGCACATCACCCGCCAGCGGCTCACTCTGGAAATAGGTGAATCCCTGGGCGTCGCGGCCGTAGTATGCAGTGACATCGTAACATCCGGATGTGATCTGCGCTGTCTGCTGGCCGGCATAGGAGTACCGGTAAAGATGATTCCACCCCGTTCGCTCCGACATGACAACAAACCCGTCGGCCTCGAAAGCGAGATTCTCGTAGGCAGTGCCGGAAATCCAGGCCTTCGACTCCTCGACAAGCAGCGATTTCACCACCGTCGACTTAGGATTGGCCGAATACAGCTCCATGCGGTTCTGCGCACGGTTGAGAGTCACAACCATAAGCCGTTCGGCTGTGTCGCCGAAAGCTATGCGGGGCATATATTCTATGCGCTTGTCGGCAAACGGAAGCTCCTTTATCTTGCGGGTCTCCACATCGTAGCTGTGGACCGACACAACCGAATTGGGTTCGCCTGCCACTGGATATTTATACGAGAACGTGCCGGGATAAAGCTCATATTCCGCATCAGGCTTGCACCACCCGCTGTAGAGGGGGAAGCTGAACATGGGCACCTGCGACTCGTCGTAACGCACATAGCAGAGCGTGGAATTGTCGGGCGCCCACGCCATGGAGCTGCATGTTGCAAACTCCTCCTCATATGTCCAGTCGGGAACTCCGTTGATCACGCGGTTCACGGCGCCGTCGGTTGTGACACGCACCTCCGAATTATAGTCGATTTTCTTTATGTAGATGTCGTTATCGGCCACGAATGCCACCATGCGGCTGTCGGGCGAAAACAACGGAGCCTGCTGCAGTTTGTGATTCTCCGACAACGGGCGTAAAATGTTGCGCTTGATTTCAAACACATAGTATGCCGCGCGGAACGAACGCCGGTAAACCGCTTCCGATCCTGTGTAGAGCAGCAGCTTCGAACCATCGGGACTTATCGAGAAATTCTCCACCGACTCCACACTGCTCTCGCGTGTGTGGGTGGCATCGAACACCGTTTCAATCAACTTGCCGTCGGCGGTGGAATGCTTATTAATTTTCCTCCCGTTGTCGGCGAGTTGCAGATATGTCTCCCCATCCGGCATGAACAACATCGTTGCCGGACGCTCCTCGGCATTGCCGGGATAGACGTATGGGGCGATGGCGTTCACCTCAACCAGCGGCGACTTTGCCGAAGCCGCCATAGCGGGCGTAAAACAGGCAGACCCCACCGTCAAGGCCACTGTAGCGATGCATGCGGTGCATGTATGTGTTATTTCGGAATATCTGTTCATTGTCATAATGTTATGATGCAAACTAAAATAAATCAATCGAAGAGGAGCATCTGGGCCGGATTGTCGGGCAACTGCTTGCGCACCGGCGCCTTGTAGCCGAACTCGGGATTATCATTTTCGACGTCGGCCTTTGTTTTATGCGGTGGAGGTGTGGCTATGAGCCAGTCCGTATCCTCTATCGATTCGTCAATGGCCGATATGGCCGATTTTTTCTCTTTGTTCCGGCCCCGCTTCCCTTTATCCGTATCGGCCGTATGACGGCCCGATTTCTGGGCGTGTTCCACAAATTCCGGTTCATCTGAAAGACCTGCGCCCAGAGGCGGCTCCTGATCTTCGGCCGGACCATCCTTGATCATACGTTTCAGCCGCTCTATTTCGGCCCGGAGCCCGCTCTGGCTTTGAGCATGCTCATACACGTTGTTCTCGATGGTTTTGCGCAGACTGTCGGTCAGCTCCTCCAGATGGTGGATAGTGCCGTCCTTTTTCTGCAACGTCGAGGCATATTCGGAGTTTTCAAGCTCAAGCTGCTGCACGCGCTCGCGTGTCTTGAGCAGTTCGTCCTTCTGCTTACGCAGAAATATCTCGTTGTTCTTTCTTGCGTCCTCCAGGCGGGTGAGCTGCACATGCATCTCCTCCACTACTTCCAGATTACGGTTTGCCTCGCTGAGATCGCTGCGGCATTTGTCGAGCTCGGCCTGAAGGGCTGTGCGCTCGGCCTGGGTGTTCCGAAGCTGCTCCTGAGTCGATTCATGCTCGGCACGCAGCCGTCCAAGCTGGCTGTTGAGGTCGGAGAGCATGACATCGCCCATGTCATCCTTGACACGCGACTGCTCAAGCGCCGTGCGCAGGCTTTCCACCTCTTTCTGCAGATCAGCCCGCAGCGCCTCCTCCTTGCCGAGCGAAGCGTGAAACGCATCTGCCTCCTCTGCCTTGGCCTGCTTCTCCTTCAGTGCGATTTTCAGGTCGGCCTCCTTGGTTGACACCAGCGTACGAGCCTCGTTGAGTTCCTGACGCAATGATTCCGATTCCGTCTCGGCCGAGTCAAGCTTTGCCGTAAGCTCATTAATCTTCAGAACCAGCTGCTTCTGCGCTTCGCCGTCGGGCGATGCATCGGCACCCAGCACCGCACTCACCCGAAGCTTGTTGGCCATGCTCTTGTTCTCAAGCACAAGCTGCTCGTTCTCTGCCTCGGCTTTGGCAAGTTGCGTCTCAAGGTCGCGCACACGCTCACCGAGCGCACGCTTCTGACGTTCGGCACTAAGCTGCTGTTTCTTCGATTCGCTGCTCTCCTCCTTCCCTTTCTGCTCCCTGGCACGGGCATCGTCCACCTGCTGTTGCAGATTGGTCCGTTCAGATGCCCAATGGGCATCGCAACGCTCGCGAGCCTCATCGGCCAGACGCTGCAGATACTGCTTCATCGATTCATCAAGAGCGTTATACAGGAGGTCGCGCTGCTTCTGTTCATCGGCACTGTCACGCAGGAA
>DBFWRP010000084.1:0-9257 GCA_048222005.1 Muribaculaceae bacterium
CACCATGCACATCGTGATGGCATCGTTGCTATCTCTGGTGGCCGGACTTGCCATAGGCTATTTCGCAAATAACCGTTTGAACCTCAGCCACATAAAAAACGTTAATATTGAAGCTGAGGGTGTAAACGTAATCAGCAGGACCGAAGCGAAAGAAGCCCAATCCGCAACCGCCGACAGCCTGACAACCGTTGCCACCGACAATTCCGTCAGCAACGCCGCCGACACCGTCACCCCGGGCCAAGGCTCAACAGCGGTTGAACCTGACACTAAAGCTGTGGAAACTTCCCGTCCAGCCATCGTCACCGATACCGTGAAGGGCAACCGCTACCTGACCACCATCGCACGCCGCCACTATGGCAAAAAACTGTTCTGGGTCTACATCTATGAGGAAAACAAAAACGTCCTCGGCGACCCTGACCACATCGCGCCCAACACTGTGGTAGTGATTCCTCCGGCCGAAAAGTACGGCATCAAAGCCGGTGATAAACAGAGTGAAGCCGACGCCATGCGTCGGGCAGAGGCTATCATTAACAGTCAAAAATGATTAAATCTTAATAGAGGTAAACTCTTAATAGATAAAATTAACACTCTCTTTTCACACTTTAGCCACCTATTTCATATTTTTGCACCACAATCAAGGGGAAGATGCACCTGCCGCAATGCGGTCGGCGCATCTGCCTTTATGATGCAGCGCAACAACCTATTGGTCACCAGCTTAGGCATCATGACAGCAACGAATTAATCTAAACACAACATCTATAACAACAACACATTATGAGTGAACCGGTTAACATCCGCGACCTTAACGACCTCGTTGCAGGTAAAAGAGACTTCGTAAACCTGATTACACGAGGTATGGACCAGACCATCGTCGGCCAGAAACACCTTGTGGAATCGCTCCTTATAGCCCTCCTCTCCAACGGCCATGTGCTGCTTGAAGGTGTCCCCGGACTGGCAAAGACCCTTGCCATCAAGACTCTCGCACAGATCATCGACGCCAAATACAGCCGCATTCAGTTCACCCCCGACCTGCTCCCAGCCGATGTTGTGGGAACCATGGTCTACAGCGTGAAAAACGAAACATTCCAGGTGAAAAAAGGCCCGGTCTTCGCTAATTTCGTCCTTGCCGATGAAATCAACCGCGCACCTGCCAAGGTTCAGTCCTCACTGCTCGAAGCCATGCAGGAACGTCAGGTGACAATAGGCGACAAGACCTTCCAGCTTGACGAGCCCTTCCTTGTGATGGCCACCCAAAACCCCATCGAACAGGAAGGCACCTACCCCCTCCCCGAAGCGCAAGTCGACCGTTTCCTCCTCAAGGTGGTTATCGGCTATCCGTCGCGCGACGAGGAAAAACTGATCATCCGTCAGAACATCTCAAATGAGAAAAAAGAGGTACGTCCGCTCCTCAAGCCCGAAGAGATTATCGAGGCCCAGAAAGTTGTGGAACAGATCTACATCGACGAAAAGATTGAACGTTACATCGTCGACATCGTTTTCGCCACCCGTTTCCCCGCCGAATATGGCCTGAACGATCTCACCGGCATCATCGGATTCGGAGCATCGCCACGTGCGTCCATCTCGCTTGCACGTGCCGCCCGCTCCTATGCATTCCTTCACCAGCGCGGCTATGTGATTCCCGAGGATGTGCGCGCAGTGTGCCACGATGTACTCCGCCACCGTATCGGCCTGACCTACGAGGCTGAAGCCAACAACATCACCGCCGATGAAATCATCTCCGAAATTCTGGACAAAGTAGAGGTGCCCTGATAACAAGGCACTTCAACTAATTCCCAACTTATACAGCAACCGTACATGGACGCCAAAGAGCTTCTGAAAAAAGTCAGACGAATTGAAATTAAAACCCGCGGACTGTCGCAGAACATATTCGCCGGAGAATATCATTCCGCCTTCAAAGGGAGGGGAATGATGTTCTCGGAAGTGCGCGAATATCAGTATGGCGACGACATACGCGACATTGACTGGAACGTTACGGCGCGCCACAACAAGCCGTACGTCAAGGTGTTCGAGGAAGAACGCGAACTCACGGTCATGTTGCTTGTCGATGTCAGCGGTTCGCGCCTTTTCGGAGCTGTGGGCGAGGAGAAACGCGAAATGATTGCGGAGATAGCCGCCACCCTGGCATTTTCCGCAATCCAGAACAACGACAAAATCGGAGTGATATTCTTCTCCGACAAAATCGAGAAATTCATTCCGCCCAAAAAGGGACGCAAGCACATCCTGTTCATTATCAGGGAACTGCTCGACTTCACACCGGAAAGCCGCGGCACCGACATTGCCATGGTGCTCCGCTACTTCTCGGATGCCCTGAAAAAGCGTTGCACCACATTCCTGATTTCCGACTTCATCGACGAAAAGGACTACTACAAAGCCCTGTCGATAGCATCGAACAAGCACGATGTCTACGGAGTGCAGGTCTACGACAAACGCGATGCCCAGCTGCCCGACGTAGGCCTGATGCGCGTGGCCGACCTCGAGACCGGCGCCGAGCAGTGGGTCGACACTTCATCGAAACGTGTGCGAAACGATTATGGCCGATGGTGGTACGAACGCCAACAGAACATGTCCGACACCCTGAAACGATGCCGGGTAGGCTCTGTAAGCGTGGCCACCGACGAAGACTATGTGGGCGCGCTCAAAGGCCTGTTCCAAAAACATGTCTGACCGCACGTCCGCCCCTTTCAGACAGGCCGGCTGAAAGCCTCGCCTTTTTATAAGCTCCAGTATTCCCAACTTAACGATGAAAGCAATCAGAAACATATCCGTCACACTACTGCTCTGCATCGCGGCTGTGCTGCAGGCGGCAGCAGTGACCTCGATAAAAGCCTCTGTCGATTCCACTCAGATGGAGATGGGACGGCAGATGGCCGTAAAGCTCAACATTGTGCAGCCGCGCAATGCGGGGACTGCCCTGATGGTCGATAAAAACGCATTCCCGGCCCAGGTCGAGATAATCGATTGGGTGGACGGCGACACCACCGACATAGGCAACGGACTGGAAGAGATAAAGCGCGCGCTTGTGGTGCAGTCGTTCGATTCGGGAGTATATGCCATTCCACCTTTTCTGTTGGTCAACGGCCCCGACACCGTACGGTCGAACGAACTGTCCATTAAGGTCAATCCGGTGGACGTGAGCGAGATGACCGACATAAATCCCATTGCGGATGTGGCCGGTTTTGAGTCGAAATGGTACGACTGGCTTCCCGACTGGATTACGGACTACTGGCTCTGGATTGTGCTTGGAATCGTGATTATAGCAGGTGGCATATGCGCCTATCTGATTCTCAGCAACAAGGTGAATGTGAATATAATGCCGCAGAAAAAGCGTCTGCCGCCCGATCAGATTGCCTTCAACCGCCTCAATGCCCTGAAAGAAGCACAGCTTTGGGAGAAGGGACAGGAGAAGGAATATTACACACGCCTCATTGACATTCTCCGAGATTATCTGCAGGAACGTTTCGGCATAAACGCCATGGAAATGACCTCGTCACAAATTCTGAAAGCCCTGTCGGCCAACGAAGAGACCCGCATGTCAAACAAATACATGCAGCGCGTGGTTGAAATTGCTGACTACGTGAAATTTGCCAAGGTGCGTCCCCTACCCGACGATAACGTACGCTCCTTCCAGAACGCCATGCAGTTCGTTGAGGAAACACGCCCTGTGGTCACGGAAAATCCCGACGACGAGACAGAAGGCGCCACAGCACCCGCGCAGACAGCGCCGTCAGCCCCCGACAATAAAACAACAAACGATAACCCAACAACGAAAGGAAAATAAATGATGCATCTGGCTCATCCCGGCTTACTCTGGCTGTTCCTGCTCTACGTGCCCCTGATTGCATGGTATGTGTGGAAACACCGTTCGGCCTATCCTTCACTCCACATATCCACCACCGGGCCGTTCCGGCGCACACCGCGTCCGTTGCGGCAATACGGTCTGTATGCCATGTTCGCCCTGCGGCTGGCGGCCATAGGCTGCCTTATCATAGTGCTCGCACGCCCTCAGATACGCGACGCCTGGCGCACATCGAGCACAGAAGGAACCGACATGGTCATCGCCCTTGACATCTCATCGAGTATGCTGGCACGCGATTTCAAGCCTGACCGCCTGGAAGCAGCAAAAAAAATAGCTGCCAACTTCATCAACGGCCGTGAAAACGACAACATGGGTCTGGTGGTGTTCGCCGGAGAGGCGTTCACCGGAGTGCCCATGACAACCGACCGCGCCGCGCTCACCAACTATGTCAACGCCCTCAACCGTGAGATGCTTGAGGACGGCACCGCCATAGGCGACGGCCTCGCCACATCCATAAACCGCATCAAGGACGGACGCGCAAAATCGAAAAGCATAATCCTTCTGACCGACGGTTCGAACAACACCGGCATCGTGGCCCCGCTCACTGCCGCAGAGATAGCCCACAAACTCGGCATAAAGGTCTATACCATAGGCATAGGCACAAACGGCACAGCCCCTTATCCGCAGGTAAACATGTTCGGCCGCATAGAATATGTGCCGATGCCCGTTGTGATCGACGAGTCGACCCTCAAACAGATAGCCGACATCACCGGCGGCAAATATTTCCGCGCCACCGGTAACAAGGTGCTCACTGAGATTTTCGAGGAGATTGACAAGCTTGAAAAAACGGAATTCGATGTGCGCCATTTCTCACACACCGAGGACAATTATCTCCCGTGGGCGCTGCTCGCTCTCGGACTTTTCGTTCTTGAACTGCTGCTGCGGCAGACTTGGCTGCGGTCCATCCCCTGACGGCCACTCTACCGACATTACATCCAGTTATTCAAAGCATTAATAGCATACGCATGATAATCAGCAATATCAAATGAGTTTCGCATATCCACATCTGCTATATCTTCTGTTCCTGCTGCCGGTGATTTTCGGCCTGTGGTGGTGGGCACGTCTGGCGCGCAAAGCAAAATTGCGCCGCTACGGCAATCCGGCACATCTGTCGCGCCTGATGCCCGAGGCATCCAGATATGTTCCGGCGGTAAAAATAAGTCTGGAACTCCTTGCCCTGGCGGCCCTTATCGTGGCTATAGCACGCCCGCGCGCCGGCCAGAAAGAGGAAGTGGAGAACACCTCCGGCATAGAGGTAATGATTGCATTCGACGTGTCACGCTCGATGCTTGCCTCATCTACCGATGACCCTCAGGGTGTTTCGCGCCTCCAGAGAGCGAAATACATCCTCAACCGCCTCATTGACAAGCTCGACAATGACAAGGTAGGCCTCATTGTGTTCGCAGGAGAAGCATATACCCAGCTCCCCATAACAACCGACTTCCTTTCGGCTCGCATGTACCTCGATGAGATTTCAACCGAGATGGTGCCGACACAAGGCACTGCCGTTGGAGCGGCTATCGACATGGCCATAAATTCATTCTCACCCGACCCGGAGATAAACAAGGCGATAATTGTTATCACCGACGGCGAGAACCACGAAGGCAATGCCGTTGAGATGGCCGAGTACGCCAAGAGCCAGGGCATCGAAGTAGATGTTATCGGAGTAGGCTCGCTCAAGGGTGCACCCATTCCGGTCAATCCGCGCAAGGGCGAATTCCTGAAGGATGCCTCCGGAGCACCAGTGACCACCTATCTTAACGAGGCGATGGCCAAGGAGATTGCCAAAGCCGGCGGTGGCGCATACATCAACGGCTCGGGCAACAAGGCTGTTGACCAGCTCATCGAAAGCCTTGACCAGATAAAGAAATCGGATCTGAAACATGTGTCCTACAAGGCCAGTGCCGAGCAGTTCCCGGTGTTCGCCAGCATAGCGTTACTGCTGCTGGTGATTGACGCCTGCATACTGCCGCGCAAGATTGGCTGGCTAAAGAAATTCACCTTCTTCAGCAAATAATCCCCTCCACCACTCCGGAGACAGACATCTCCGGCAACCCCCAATGCTCAAACACCGTTATATGAAACGTTACGTCTACATATTGTCGCTCACAGCCGCAGTGGCGTCTATGCCGCTGCTGTCGGGGTGCGGCAAGGATCAGGATAACACTCCGGAACAGGCGCCCGTGCAGTCCACCAAACGCGAGCGCAATTCCATAAAGGAGGGCAACGCGCAGTATGCCGAGCAGCATTATGCCGATGCCGAAATTTCCTACAAGAAAGCGCTTGAGGAGAATCCGGACAACGCCACCGCGCAGTTCAATCTCGCGTCAGCATACCTGAAACAGCGTGGCAACGACATTGCAAACAAAGCCGACTCGCTTGTGCGCACCGCCGATGCCATGCTCGCCAAAGTAGCCTCCCAGCCCGACGTAAAGCTTGCCGAAAGCTCCTTCTACGACCGCGGCAACATCGCCTATAAAGCCGAAGATTACGCCTCGGCCATAGAGATGTACAAGAATGCCCTCCGCAGAAATCCAGACAACAATCAGGCCCGCGAGAACCTCCGCCTGGCCCAGCTGAAAAAGCAGGAGCAGGACCAGCAGAACCAGGACCAGAACAAAGACCAGCAGGACCAGAATCAGGATCAGAATAAAGACCAGAATCAGGACCAGCAGCAGAATCAGGATCAGCAGGACAACAAGCAGGATCAGGACAAGGACAAAGACAAGGATCAGAACCAGCAGAACTCACCCGACCAGAACAAGGACCAGCAGCAACAACAGAAGCAGCAACAGGGCGGCCTGAGCGATGCAAGTGTCCAACAGATTCTGAAAGCCATGGAGGACAAGGAAAACGGTACCCGTCAGAAAGTGGAACTCATGAAACAGGGTGAAGAGAAACGCGCCAACCGCCGCACCACCGACAAACCCTGGTAATAAGCCCGCTCCTCCCACGTCACTCAACTATGAAATGAATTACCCGACATGAAGAAATTATTCTTGTTATTTACGTTGATAGCCGGCATATGCTGCCAGATGGCCGCACAAGTGTCGTTCAAGGTGCAACCGCCCCGAAACGTGATTGCAGGCAATGTGTTCTACGTCACCTACCGCCTGTCGAACGCCGAAGGCACCAGCCTGAATGCCCCGGCCATCGAGGGGTGCAAGCTCCTTTCGCGCAATCCCGGCGTGAGCACTATGCAGTCAATGCAGATTATCAACGGCGTGCAGAGCTCAAACACATCGGTCGATTACACCTTCACCTACCGGGCCGAAAAAGAGGGTACATACACCATTCCGCCGGCTACAATCGTAGCCGACGGGAAAACCCTTCAGACCTCGGCCGCACAGTTCCGGATTCTCCCTCCCGACAGGAATTCCGCACAGAACAACAGCGGTTACGGCAACAATGCCATGGGAATGCCCGATTTCGACGAGCCAGCGCAGGACACCAAGATATCGAAAAACGACATCTTCGTGCGCGTAATTCTCAACAAGAGCCAGGCCTACGAAGGCGAGGCCATCGAATGCACACTCAAGCTATACACCAAATTCGAACGCATCAATTCGTTCATGATCACATCTCCCCCCACATTCGACGGCTTCCTTATCGATGAACTCGACACCCAGGCCCAGCTCAATGAAGTGGAGCATTACAACGGACAGAACTACATCACGGCTGTGCTGAAAAAATGCATCATCTTCCCTCAGAAATCGGGAAAGCTCACCATCAACTCCGGGAAATACGACCTGAGCGTAGTGCAGCTCGAACGCGTGTCGAACGGCTTCTTCATTTCGGCCCGACCAATCGAGAAGGAGGTGCACCTGCAGCCGTTCACCCAGACTGTCAACATCACCCCCCTACCCCAGCCGGAACCTGCCGGATTCTCCGGCGCAGTCGGGCAGTTCAAATTTGAAAGCTCGCTCAGTTCCCCCACACCGCGCACAGGCGAGGCCATTTCGCTCCGCTATATCGTGACAGGTACGGGCAACATCAAATACTTCACAGAGCCCAAACCGCAGATTCCATCGGAATTCGAACAATACACCCCCAAGACCGAGGAGAATGTACGTATAGCCGGAAACACCCTCACCGGCACACGGAGCGTGGACTACACCCTCGTGCCGCAATCCGTGGGCGAATTCAAGATTCCAGCCCAGGAATTCGTTTACTTCGACCTTGCAAAGAAACAATACGTCACACTCACTGCTCCGGGCTACACGCTCAATGTGGCCAAAGGCTCCGGAACCACTATGAGCGCCGAACAGCGCGACATCGAAGCCAAGAACACCGACATTCTGCACATCAAGACCGGCGACAAAAACCAGTCGGCCGACCATACCCCCATGATACGCTTCTGGTGGTACTGGGCCATCTTCGGTGCGCTCCTCGCCGCAGCCATAGCCAGTGTGCTCATCTACAGCAACAAGCTCAAACGCGAAGCCGATGTTGTGGGGCGCCGCACTTCCCGCGCCAACAAGGTGGCACGCAAGCGCCTTAAGATAGCTGAAAGCTTCATGAAAGCGCACAAGAGCGACAAATTCTATGAAGAGCTGCTCAAGGCCATGTGGGGCTACCTCAGCGACAAACTCAACATCCCCTCGTCGCAACTCACACGTCAGAACATCGTCGACACCCTGTCGCAGCGTGGCGCCGACACCGAACTATGCAACAACGTGGTCGCCATACTCGATGACTGCGAAATGGCACGCTACACGCCCGATTCGTCGCTCGATTCGTCGGTCGAGGCCATATACAACCGCGCAACCGACGTAATCAACGACATTGAACGCAGCAAGATAGCACGTGCCTGACATTTCAACCAAACACATCAGAAGCAATATGAAACATATCATATCCATCGCCATATTCCTGATTGCAGCACTGACTTCGGCAGCACAGCAGGATTCAACAGCAACGGCAAACACCGCCCCTGCGACAGCTGAAAGCATGGAGCCCGAAACGGTACCGGGACGCCTGGCCCAACAGGCCGACTCGGCATATGCCGCCGACAATTTCTCGCTTGCCGAACGGCTATACCGCGAATCAATCGCAGCCGAAGGAACTTCAAGCACAATCTGCTATAACCTCGGTAATGCTTATTACCGCCAGGGCAATCTCGGCATGGCTATCGTGAACTATGAACGAGCCCTCAAACTCGACCCGACCAACAAGGATGCTCGCATAAATCTGGACTTCGTGAAAGAAAAGATAACCGACCGCCAGATCGACTCGGGTTCTTTCGTATCGAATCTCTGGGAAAATATTGTGATGTTTTTCAAGGCCGACACGTGGGCCTCGATTGCGATTGTCCTATTCGCCCTGTTCCTTGCCTTGGCGCTCACCTATCTGTTCTCGTCGGTGGTGCTGGTCAAGAAAC
>DBFWRP010000085.1:0-13498 GCA_048222005.1 Muribaculaceae bacterium
AGTTATGGGTTAGTTTCATAAGTTATGGATGTCTGTTCCATGTAATTGAATAACGCTTGAAATTGCAGTTTAGTTTCCATAGCGACACAAAATTCACAGGACAACCATCGCCTCAGGATGTAAACTCTTTGCAATTCAATAGCATCCTGTATGTAAAAGCGTGCTATTATTCTGTAAAAATCTTTATTCCCGGAAGCTTAACCAGGCCTAATGGTGTTGCGACAATACACGACAGATGCTTTTTTCAATGGAAATCACTAACTTTGCAAGTTAACAGCCGCATCCAATGCGGCCTTCTGGAGCAATGCGCTCCTTTTCCCATTTTTTAGATCAATAAGGTTTTGAAAACAAATTTTACAGTCAAACCGGCGCCTGCCATGGACGAAGCGTCATCGGCCAATAGCATAATCATAAAACACGCACGGGTAAACAACCTGAAAAACGTGGACCTTGTGTTGCCACGTGGCCAGCTTATCGTCATCACAGGCCTTTCAGGCTCCGGAAAATCCTCCCTGGCGTTCGACACCATCTACGCCGAAGGCCAGAGACGCTATGTGGAAAGCCTCTCGGCCTATGCACGCCAGTTTCTCGGAAAGATGCACAAGCCGGAGGCTGATTACATCAAGGGACTGCCACCGGCCATAGCAATCGAACAGAAGGTGAATACCCGCAATCCACGCAGCACTGTTGGAACATCAACCGAAATATATGATTATCTGCGGTTGCTGTTCGCCCGTGTGGGACATACATATTCTCCCATCAGCGGCAAAGAGGTCCGGCAGCATTCCGTCACGGACGTTGTGGATGCAGCGTATTCCTACCCTGCAGGAACCCGCATAGCCGTAGTGGCACCGCTCATCATCCCACAAGGCCGGACATTGTCGCAGCATCTCGACATTCTGCGTCAGGGCGGCTACTCGCGTCTGTACCGCGATGGCGCGTTCATCAATTTCGACGACGTGCCTGCATCGGCCTCAGCCGATGCGGATGGCTACGAGCTGCTGATCGACCGCCTGTCGGTCAACGAGGATGCCGATGAAAAAAGCCGTCTTGCCGATTCGGCGCAGACTGCATTCTACGAGGGTGACAATGCGCTTGTACTTGTGGCATGGGGGGCAGACGGCATCCACCGCCATGAGTTCTCCACGCGCTTTGAGGCCGATGGAATCTCGTTCATGCAGCCAAGCGACCTGCTCTTCAATTTCAACAATCCGTTCGGCGCATGCCCGCGTTGCGAGGGGTTCGGGAAATGCATTGGCATTGACGAACGTCTGGTTATTCCAAATCCGGCACTGTCTGTCTACGACGATGCCGTGGCTTGCTGGCGCGGAGAGAAGATGAGCGAGTGGAAACGCGCCTTCATCCACACGGCCGCTCAGACAGGATTCCCCATCCACAGGCCGTATGCCGACCTCTCCTCTGCCGAAAAACATCTGCTGTGGCACGGTGGCCATGGATTCGAAGGTATCGACGGATTTTTCAGGATGGTAGAGCAGAATCAGTATAAGGTGCAGTACCGTGTTATGCTCGCCCGCTACCGTGGCAAGACACTGTGTCCGGAATGTCATGGCGACAGACTCCGCAAAGAGGCATCTTACGTCAAGGTCAACGGCACTACAATCATGGAACTGGTGAAAATGCCGGTCTCAGAACTTAAAACATGGTTTGACAACCTACAGCTCAGCACACATGACGCAGCAGTCGCCAAACGTCTGCTTACCGAAATCCGCAACAGGCTTGAAATAATGGTTGAGGTCGGACTTGAATACCTCACCCTCGACCGTCTCTCCTCCACACTGTCAGGTGGTGAAAGCCAACGCATCAATCTTGCCACATCGCTCGGATCGTCGCTGATGGGTTCGTTGTACATTCTCGATGAACCAAGCATCGGGCTGCATTCCCGCGACACACAGAAACTAATTTCGGTGCTCAAAAAGCTCAAGAATCTCGGCAACACCGTCATTGTTGTTGAACATGACGAAGAGATTATGGAAGCTGCCGACTGGATTGTAGACGTTGGGCCGCAGGCCGGACGTCTCGGCGGTGAAATTGTATTTTCCGGCCCGCTGGCCGACATCGGCAAAGCTGAGAACAGCTTCACGGCAAAGTATCTCACCGGCGACTTGTCGATTGCCGTTCCGGCTAAACGGCGCAAATGGAGCAGCTATATCGGCATTTCAGGCGCCCGCGAACATAACCTGAAGGATATTGATGTGAAGATACCACTCGGTGTGCTGACTGTTGTGACCGGTGTGAGCGGTTCCGGAAAGTCTACATTGATAAGAGATGTGTTCTATCGCGCCCTTTCACGGCATCTCGGCGAAACTGCCGATGCTCCGGGCGCATTCAAATCGCTTACCGGCGACATTCACCGCATACGCGCAGTGGAATTCGTCGACCAGAATCCTATCGGCAAATCCACCCGGTCGAATGCCGCCACCTATCTCAAGGCATATGATGAAATCCGTGCGCTGTTTGCCGAGCAGCAGAGTGCCAAACAACTCGGATTCACGCCTGCCTATTTCTCCTTCAACACCGAAGGCGGACGCTGCGAGGAATGCAAGGGAGAGGGAACGATAACCATCGAGATGCAGTTCATGGCCGACATTACCATTCCTTGTGAAGCTTGTGGAGGCAAACGCTTCAAACGCGATGTTCTTGAAGTGGAATACCGAGGCAAGAACATCTACGACGTTCTTGACATGACCGTAAACCAGGCAGTTGAGTTTTTTGCTGAAGGGAAAGGCGTAATTGAGAAAAGAATCATAAGACGTCTGCAACCGCTGCGCGATGTAGGCCTCGGATATATCAAGCTCGGACAATCCTCGTCCACGCTTTCCGGCGGCGAGAACCAGCGTGTCAAACTCGCCTACTTCCTGTCGCTTGAAAAAAGTGAACCTACAATGTTCATCTTCGACGAACCTACCACCGGACTGCATTTCCACGACATAAATCTGCTCATGGATTCGTTCAACCGTCTTATAGCCAACGGGCATTCGGTCGTTATCATCGAACACAACATGGATGTGATAAAATGTGCCGACCATGTCATTGATCTCGGACCGGAAGGAGGGAAAGCCGGAGGTTCACTTGTTGTACAAGGCACGCCCGAAGATGTGGCCGCATGCAGTGAAAGCTATACCGGCCGCTACCTCAAACCGAAGTTATCCTGAACAGCAATATAATCATCCTTCGAACCAAAAACACATGCCCCCGGAACCGATGCCAAGTGTTCGGTTCCGGGGGCAGATGTTTTTTATGTGCGTGCAATCAGCGCAGACGGTCGGCTGAACGCAGCAATCGTTCATCATGAACTATGCCCCTGTAGGCGAGAGCTGCGAACGCAAGCGCTCCAAGCAACAGGAATATGCTGCCGAGCCATTCGATGCGGCTTTCCACGCTGTTCCATCCGAACAGAATCAACGCCTCAGTCACCATCGACACAACCAGCATCAGCATGGAGACAAGTGTCACCACCTTCTGTCGGCGAGTGTTGCGATACATAAAAATCGCGATAAACAGCAACACAGCCACCACGCCATTGACCACCAGCAACACCGGCACATCAATCGGATTAAGGAAGGTGGCACTCTCTGGATTAAGGGCATCTCCGCTCACAAGTGCCATCGGCACAAAGCAGAACACCGTAACTAAAATTATGGCTACCAAGAGCCACAATGTTTGCCATCTTTGAATCACCATAGTTGAATATTTTAAGTTGTGATATATTTAGTTTCTCCTATATAAACAATCCGTCGACCGATAATGCAGCCGTCAAAGCCGGATTTCAGCCAAGCTGAACCACTGTTATGCCGGCGCCTCCGAACTGCACATGTTCATCCCGATAGGATTCCACCCCGGGAACGGTGTCAAGATATTGCCGCAGAGCCTGCCGGAGCGCCCCCGTACCTGTGCCGTGCAGGATGCGCACCTCTCCCTGATTGAACTGGATGGCATCATCGATAAAGTAGGTCACAGCCTGAATGGCCTCGTCAACGCGCATCCCTCTCACATCAATTTCGCGCTTGAACTGCAACTGCTTGTCGCGCATGGCGGCACTTGTGGCATCCGACACGAACGATGCGCTTTTCTGTCCGCTTGCCGGCTGGACAAGAGTGCGTTGGAGCCGTGACAGTGCCACGTTAGTTTTTAGCATGCCGAACGCCACCGTTGCCGACTTGCCTTGAATCTCAAGCACCTTTCCGGGAGTTCCCTGGCCGTCGAGCTTGACATTGTCACCCACGGCTATGGGAGCGGACGGTGCCGACGGCTTGGGTGCAGCTGCACATTTGCGTGCTTTCGGAGCTTTTTTGAGCAATTTGTTTGCCGATTCCTTATGCTCCATGATTTCCTCTTTCACCTGCTGCATTTTGCGGCGCGCCTCAAGCGTACGCTCTTTGTCGGCCTGTGAATTTCGGATTTCACGGATGGTACGTTCAATGGCTGCATTGCTCCCCTCCAGAATCTTTCGGGCTTCTTCCTTGGCTTCGGCAAGAATCTCCCGCCGGCTGGTGCGCAACGTCTCCGCATCGGTTTCATACCGCTCAAGCACCTGCTCTATCTTCTTCTCTTTCTGCCTTATGGCCATACGTTTGTTTTCCCAGTAACGACGGTCACGGGCAATGTCGAGCAGGTATTTGTCCATATTCACATAGTCGCTCCCGACAATCGCCGACGCCTCGTCGATTATCGAGGCGGGAAGCCCCGATTTACGGGCAATCTCAATTGCGAATGAACTGCCGGGATGCCCTATCGACAATCTGAACAGCGGCCGCATCAACTGCCGGTCATACAGCATCGAGCCGTTCACAAGCCCGTCGGTATCGTCGGCGAATTTCTTCAGGTTCTGATAATGTGTGGTCACAATCCCCCACATCTCTTTCTGGTTGAATTCTTTAAGCAACGCCTGCGCAATGGCACCACCAATCTGAGGCTCCGTACCCCCGCCGAATTCATCAATAAGTATGAGCGTGGACACACCTCCATTCGACAGGAAAAACCGCATGTTGCGCAGATGCGAGCTATATGTCGACAAATCGTCCTCAATCGACTGGTCATCACCAATGTCAATGAAGATATCGGAGAAAAATCCCATATGCGAATTTTCAAACACACATGGAAGCATGCCGCATTGCATCATGTACTGCACAATGCCCACGGTTTTGAGAGTGACCGACTTGCCTCCGGCATTCGGTCCGGAGATAACCAGTATGCGGTCACGATCTGTAAGCGTTATGTCGAGCGGCACTATCTCCTTTCCCTGACGCCGCAACGATTCCAGAAGCACCGGATGCACGGCATGATACCACTCCATCTCCATCCCGTCGGAAACATGAGGCAGTGTGGCATCGGTCTGACGGGCATAGAGCGCCTTGGCCATGATGAAATCAATCAGGCCGAGGGTGTCGTAACTGCTGAGCATCGCGGGTATATCCGGACGTAAAAATCCGGTAAATTCGGCGAGTATACGCAGAATCTCCCTCTGTTCCTCAAGCTCCAGTTCACGCGTGCGGTTATTGGCCTCAACAAGTTCGGCAGGCTCTATGTAGCAGGTTTTACCGGTGGCCGATTCATCATGTACGATTCCGGGGATTTTCCGTTTGTACATCGGGGCCACAGGCAGCACGAGGCGACCGTCGCGCACGGTGGGCGCGGCATCCTTTTCAAGCGTGCCCTGCTCCATGGCATGCGTCATCACCCTGCGCATGATTGAGCCTAACGAACTGCGCACACGCTGCAGGTCGGCACGTATTTTCGCCAGTGCGGCCGAAGCGTTGTCAAGCATGTTTCCTGCCGGATCTATCAAACGGTCGATTGCCCTTGTGACAGCAGGAAACACCGCCATGTCTGCACACAAAGCACTCAGTTCCGGATATTCAGGTGCGGCATCCTCCCCGTCACCTACGGTGTGGGAAGAAAAGAACGACACAAGGTCTGATATGGTCTGCAGTGACTGACGCAGCTTCTGCAGTTCATCCAGCGAAATCGAAGCCCCATCAATGCGGCAGCGCCTGAGCACCGGAGCCAGATCATGCATGTTGCGCAAAGGCAAAGCCTCGCCGGCCGAAAGGATGGCAAGCATCTCGGCGGTCTGACGCAACGCCTTTTTCACCTCTACGCTGTCGCTGCTGAAAGCCATGGTATCCACACGCACGCGTCCCATCTGACTGCCGCAATGCGATGCAAGTGCATGGCGCACGGCATCAAAACCTATTTTCTTTTCAAATGAATCTGGATATATCAAGGTATAAGTGTCCGTTTTTATGAGAAATAACGGTTGCCATATTTCCATCATGCAACCGTACAGGAATCGTTATTGCAAAGTTAACAATATTTGAGCAAGTTTTCTTTCACATTAGCCCCGTTTTGTCCGCAAGGTTTTAAATTATTTAGCTAACTTTGGGTTGCCGCAACGGCTCTCATAGGGCGCCGGCACTCTGATTCCACTAATTCTATCTACTATGGCTACATGGCTCACAGCTCCTTTCGAGAGCACATCATCAGGCAATCTGGTTATGGGCACAATCCGCACCGGAATAGACAAATTCATTGACAATCCGCGCTTTAAATTTCGCGTTGAAGTGTCATGGCCATATACGGCAGCGCAAAAAGGGATGCCGTCGGAATCGGACAGCAAACTGATGGAGGAGGTGACCGAAGCACTTGAGTCAGCCTTCAAAGCTGACCCTGTGGCCGTTTTGGCTGGAATATACACCGGCGACGGAGAACGGACTCTACTATTCTACACCCTGAGCCTGCACATTTTTCAGCGCAAATTCAACGAAGCTCTTGCTCAGTTCCCCACATTGCCGCTCCGGTTCGAGGCGTTCGAGGATCCGGAGTGGGAAGAGTACCGCCAGATGCTTGCCTTCGCCAAAGCCGACGACTCCGACCCGGACTGATTCTCACTCCTGTTCATTAAATATTTGCCAATCCCTCTGCAGCAATCACGTTGGCTTGCCATCCGCAATTACCTGGGCTACTGCCTCGGCGCAACGGATGCCGTCGATTGCTGCCGAGACGATGCCGCCGGCATATCCTGCGCCTTCGCCACATGGATACAGGCCGGCCAATTCAACATGCTGCAATGTGTCGTCGCAACGGGGTATACGCACCGGCGACGATGTGCGTGTCTCGGCTCCGATAAGACATGCCTCGTTGGTGAGGAAACCGCGTGATTTCCGTCCGAATTCGGCAAAGCCTTTCCGCAGTCGCGATGCGATGAACGGCGGGAGGAGTTTGTCGATGCGGGCAGGATGGATACCGGCTGCATACGATGTGACAGGAAGCGATGCAGAGGGCTTACCGTTTACAAAATCGTGCATTCGCTGTGCGGGGGCATTCTGCGAGCCGTCGGCATCGGCAGAAAAACGGCGCTCGATATCTTCCTGAAAAGCCATCACCTTCAGCGGCCCATAGGCGTCATACTCCGGCAGATCATCGGGAAGCACCTCTACCACCATTCCGGAATTAGCCCACTTCGTGCCGCGCGAGGCAGGCGACATGCCATTGACCACAAGCTGTCCCGGTTCGGTAGCGGCCGGAATAATGAATCCGCCGGGACACATGCAGAATGAATAGACGGCGCGGCCGTCAACTCTTGTATGCATCGAATATTCCGCCGCCGGGAGATACTTTCCACGTCCGCCGGGATTATGATATTGTATGCGGTCGATAAGCTGCTGCGGATGCTCCAGACGCACCCCGACGGCAATCCCCTTGGGTTCAATCTTGATTCCGGCTGAATGCAGATGGCGATAGACATCGCGGGCGGAATGGCCGGTGGCCAGAATGACAGGACCTTCGTATAATGTGCCGTCGGAGGTCTCCACACCTGTGACCTTGGTGCCATCCTCAATGATGCGCGACACACGCGTAGAAAAGTGCACCTCTCCCCCGCTGTTTATTATGGTGTTACGTATATTGCGTATGGTCTGCGGCAACCGGTCGGTTCCGATGTGCGGATGTGCATCCACAAGGATGTCGGCCGAAGCTCCGTGCGCCACGAACCATTTTAGCACCGCATCCACCGAACCGCGTTTTTTGCTGCGGGTGTAAAGTTTGCCATCTGAATACGCACCGGCACCGCCTTCGCCGAAACAGTAGTTTGAATCGGGGTCAACGATGTTCTCACGCGAGATGCGTGCCATGTCGCGGCTACGTTCCTCCACGCTTTTGCCCCTTTCAAGCACCACCGGACGAAGACCAAGCTCTATCAGCCTGAGAGCGGCGAACAGTCCGGCAGGTCCGGCACCTACCACAATAACCTGCGGCTTGTCGGCCACACATCCTTTTGGGGGCAATGCAGGTAAATCAAGCAGGTTGGCCTCAGGCTTGCTGTCAATGAAGACCTCGAGCGAGAGGTTCACCATAACATTGCGCTGACGGGCATCAATGGAGCGCCGTCTGACCTGGATATGCGTTATGCGGTTGACATCCACACCCAGCCGGGTCGACACCGCCGCCTGAAGGCGCAGCGGCACATATGCCACTTCGGGCGCAACTCTCATTTCCAACGTTTCAGTAGCCATCTGTATATCTAATGAATGCTATTAACAACAATATTAATTACGGAGATTACACCGGGCCCATCCGTTTGAGCATCCGCTCCTGACGCGAGAGCATTATGACCATTGTTACCACGGCCACGAGGAACGCCAGCAGGTCGCTTCCGGCCATCGACATCCACACGCCTTCAACTCCGAAATAACGGGGAAGCAGCAACAGGAACGGAAGCAGGAAAATAAGCTGACGGGTGAGCGACAGGAAGATTGAAATCTGCGGTTTGCCGATGGACTGAAAGAAGTTCTGAATCACAATCTGACACCCAACAACGGGATAACAGATGAAGTAGACCCGGAACCCTTCACGTGCTATGGCGATGAGCGATTCGTCGATGGTGAACAGGCGGCTGATCTCATTGGGAAACACCTCCGTGAGGAAACAGCCGAGCGATGTGATGCTCACCCCGATCCAGATGCCTTTGTAGAGAGTCTCCTTCACGCGCGCCCACTGGTTTGCACCATAGTTGAACCCGAGGATAGGCTGCATGCCCTGGGTGACACCGAACACCACCATCACAAAAAACATTGTGGTGCGGTTCATGATGCCGAATGCCCCGATGGCGAGGTTGCCGTCGGCTCCACCGTAATCAAGAAGAGCCTTGTTCAGAAATATCACCACCACACAGGCGCATACGTTCATCAAAAACGGCGACAAACCTATCTCATAGATTTTTTTGAGTATGGAGCCGTTAAACCAGCTGTTGGACGCATTGAAATGCACATAACTCTTTTTCGAGAAGAAATGGTTCAGCACCCATATGAATGCCACGAACTGGCCAGCGTTGGTGGCCCAGGCAGCCCCGGCAATTCCCCAGTGAAATGTGTATATGAAAATCGGTGCAAGAATTACATTCACCACCACCGACAGCAATGCCGAAATCATGGCTTTCTTCGGATAACCGGTGGCTCGCATCAGGTTGTTCAAACCGATAAACACATACGACACCGGCATCATGTAAAGTATCACCTCCATAAATTCCCGCGCATAGTCGATCGTTTCCGGAGTGGCTCCGAAAAACCGCAATATCGGATCAATGAAGATCAGTGTAACGCCACCGAACACCACGCCGTGAATCACACAGAATGTCATCACGTTGTTGATTACGTCCGTTGCACGCGACACATTTTTCTGTCCGAGGAAAATGGATGAAATCGTGGCTCCGCCGGCAGCGATAAGCGTGCAGAACGCCATCACAAGATTCATAAGCGGCAAGGTGATGGCAAGTCCGGCAATAGCCATAGGTCCTACGCCACGCCCGATAAAAATACTGTCGACAATGTTGTAGACCGACACCGCCACACTGGCAATAATTGCCGGGATGGAATATCTCATCAGCAACTTGCCGATAGGCATCGTGCCGAGACTGGTGGGATCCGTACGCTTCGGCGGATTGTTGGCCACACTTGTCGATGTGCTATTTTTGTTATTATTATCTGTCATATGATTAAATACCGGCACGTATAGAACATGTAGGGACGCTCGACCGTATCGCCCGACACAGACTGCAATTGTGCAACAACATGAATGCAGACGCTCCGACCGAGCGTCCCTACATGTCAGATCCCGTTCTACCGTCTATATTAAGTTGCAAATTTAACTCTATTTGGCGATTTTATAGTGTTAAAAGTTGTAACTTTGCGCCTGTTTTGAAACCATCACATAAAAATGTATAAAGCAGCACTGTTTGACCTCGACGGAGTCCTCATCGACTCGGAAACATTATACACACAATTCTGGAAACGTGTGGGCGAACGGCATCACCTGCCGTCACCGACGTTTGCCTACGACATAAAAGGCACCACTCTCAACGATATTCTTACAACACACTTCCCCGATCCGAAAGTGCGTGCCGATGTCGACAGGATGCTGCACGATTTCGAGAACGAGATTGTCTACCCCGTGTTTCCGGGGGCCCTGGAATTTGTAGATGCATTGCGTGCTGCCGGCCTGAAAACCGTGATTGTGACGAGCAGCGACAGCAAGAAAATGGGATTCCTGTTCCGACAGCATCCCGATTTCCCCACCCACTTCGACGCCATCGTCACCGCCTGCGACGTGACGCACTCCAAACCCCATCCCGAACCCTATCTGGTGGGAGCCTCGAAAGCCGGGGTAAAGCCCTCGGAATGCCTTGTATTCGAGGATTCATATCAGGGCCTGGAATCCGGCCGCCGCGCCGGCTGCAAGGTAATTGGCATATCAACCACCAATCCGGCCTCAGAAGTGCGCCTCCGCAGCGATGTAGAAGCTCCCTCCCTGTCCTCCCTACAGCCCCGCCTCCCCGAACTGATTGACTGAGTTTACACGTCTATAATAAACGCGCCGATAATTAACAAACCGCGTCCTCATACTCTCATGTATGATGGACGCGGTTAAACGTTTGTTCTCGAGGGAGGTTATTGCGTCAGCAGGCCTTGAAACTCATGTCAAGTCCTTTGACCGAGTGGGTCAGGGCTCCGACCGAGATGAAATCGACGCCGCATTCGCCATAAGCCCTGAGGGTATCGATGGTGATGCCGCCCGACGATTCTATCTCCACGTCCTCGCCGTTGTGGCAGTGCGGATCCGAAGCGAGCTGAGCTTCCGGAGCCTTGTAGGCACGGATGTGGCGCACAGCTTCCAACGTGCGTTCGGGGGTGAAGTTGTCGAGCATTATGCGGTCTACACCGGCCTGCAGAGCCTGGTTGATTTCATCGGTGTTACGCACCTCAAGTTCTATCTGAAGATTCTTGCCATTGGCGGCACACCAGTCTTTGGCAGCCTGTACTGCCTGCGGGATTCCTCCGGCAAAATCCACATGATTGTCTTTTATGAGAATCATATCGAACAGACCGATGCGGTGATTGCTTCCGCCTCCGATTTTTACGGCCTCCTTTTCGAGCAGACGCATTCCGGGAGTTGTCTTTCGTGTGTCAAGCACGCGTGTTTTCAGGCCGTCGAGGCGGCTCTGATATTTGTCTGTCATGGTTGCCACACCGCTCATGCGCTGCATGATGTTGAGCATTATACGCTCGGTCTGCAACAACGAGCGCACACGGCCCTCAACCACAAAAGCCACATCACCGGGCTTTACATGCGCGCCGTCGGTAATGCTGACAGTCATTTTCAACTCCGGGTCAAATTTTTCAAACACCTTGCGGGCCACTTCTACTCCGGCCAGGATTCCCTCCTCCTTCACAATGAGCTGCTGACGGCCCATTTCATCCGCAGGGATAGTTGATAATGTGGTGGCATCGCCATCGCCCACATCTTCTGCAAAAGCAAGTGTGAGCAGATCATCTATAAGCTGATCACGCGTTTTCATCGGTTCTATTTTTGAGTATTTGGTAATGCAATTCAAATCCCCCGCGGCCGGCCTAAGCCACCGCCGGGGTTCATCCATGCAAAGTTAGCCAACATTCACCAATCCTGCAACCCCGCCTTTCACGTGTATGGTTGTCTACGTTGACTACATTCAAACAAACCGACGGAAGCACACAAAAACATTATTATCGTATCATGTGTTTGAATATTGCAGAATACAAGATATTTCACTATATTTGCAGTTACAAAGGATAGTTTCTCCTAACAGGAAATACTTCGCTTGCGCAAGCAACGATTTTATGGATCGGTTTCGCCCGGTCGGAAAGAGCAGCTATAAGGCCGCTCTTTTTTATTTCAGTGCGGTATTATTTTTTGACCCAACAACACACCATTATCTTGAAAGATGTTATGTTTTACCGCCTCATATGACGGATTGGCTCTTTCGGGATAGAGTAAATGGATTGTTACAGGATACGCCATGAGATCCGCAATCTGTAATCCTATGATATTGTCTTTCTTATTTTTGAAACCGAAATCACTTATTCTTGCCCTGAGGCGGTCAGCCGTAACCCATTTGGTGCCACGATTGCGCAACCCATTATAATAATTAAGCAGCTTATTGTCTTCGTTCTTCCCTCGTCGCTCCACCACAATCGAAATGGATGGCAGTACATCATGCATCTCATTGTCGGCGCAGAATATGCTTCTTTCTATTAAATACGACAACGAAAGGCCGTATACATCATCTTTCTCACCTCTGACACAAAACTTACTGAGTTGCTCCTTCAATATGGTGCAACTTACTATTACGTAAGCCTTATGACGACGGAGTATTTTCTCAATCCCTTCAAAAAATTCTTCTCTTAACGATTTATCCGCAAGGATTGAAAAAGGGCCGCGCCATTTGCGAATGTCAACAGAATGAATAATGACATCCTTATTACCAAATATCTTCATCTTTAGTTCCTCAAATGCTTTATTCAATGCATTTAGATTTTGTCGAGACACAAGTATTCCGCACAAAGTAAACACTGGAAAGCCTGGGTCAAACTTTGCAAGGTTATGATCACCACACTCGTCGATGAAAAGATAGTATTTCGGTTTATCGGCCATTTCCAGAAAAAGCAAGATAAACATAGACACAGAAGAAAGATCCGACTTCGACAACATGATAAATAATGTCGAAAAAGAGGTTGAGGAGCAGCAAGCCGAGGATGGACTTGTAAACCGTATTCCTGAGTTGAAGCAGTTGAGTGAGGACATTGACAAGGCTACCAACACCTTCATCAATGCCACACTTGAACTGGAATCTGCCATTCAGCAGTATCAGCGTGCAGAAGCCAAATTAGGTGGCGCTGTGACTACCATCGGCAAAAAGGTAGATACCATCAATCAGCACATAGACAAAGTTATGGAGAATGCTCCCACAAAATTAAAGGTGTCTGTAAATGTCAATGATGCTGACTGGCAGAAGATACAAGAAATGTTTGCCAAAGAACGCCAATGGATGACATCACAGATGCAGATGCATATCCGTGAGGTCAATTCCATGTTTGCCGATGAACGGAAGAAAGTTCGTGAACGATACAAGGAATATGATGGTTGCCATCTCGGTCACTATGCCCAGTGG
>DBFWRP010000086.1:0-1265 GCA_048222005.1 Muribaculaceae bacterium
AGAATCACTAAATAAGGCGCCAGTTCATAAAGCACATGGTCGGACTTCCTGAGGCGTATGATCTCCTTGGTCAGTATCTTCAACACGTCGGCCGGCACTTGCAACAACCCGCCTTTGCCCCCCACACGGTTCGGCCCTATACGGCACTGGAAAGCGCCGCAGACCCTGCGTTCCATGTAAATGAGCACCACGGCCAACACGGCGTATGCCAACAAAATGACTATGCCCAACGCCAACCCTTCGATAAAAACAGCCCAGTCCTCAGGCATCACGCCGCACAACGTACGGTGTATCCACTGCGTGAACGGTTCCAGGCTGTAATAATCCAAAAATGCTTGATCCATATATTTAAATGTGTCTGTATGTTATCTGTCAATATCCGGTATCACGAAGTCCATCGTACCGCCGATGGCAATCAGGTCGGCTATCTTCCCGCCCCGGCACACGGTGTCCATGGCATGCACCAACGGCAGGCCCGTGCTCCGGTAATGCAAACGGTAAGGCATCTTGTCCCCCCGGCTGATGAGGAACACGCCGAACTCGCCACGACTGGCCTCGACGGAAGCCGTAAACACGCCTTCGGGCAATTTGAGGATGGGCTTCGTCTTCACCCGGAACTCCCCTTCGGGCACGTTGTCTATCAACTGTTCTATGATCCGGCAGGATTCCATGATTTCGTCCATGCGCACCATATAGCGGTCAAACGAATCACCATGGGTATAGGTGATTTCCTTGAAGTCCACCTTGCCGTACATTGCGTAGGGATGGTGCTTGCGCACGTCGTTGGCCCATCCGCAGGCACGGCCCGTACCGCCGGTACAGCCCAACGAGATGGCATCCTCACGCGAAAGCAAGCCGACCCCCTTCAGACGGGTGCGGGCAATGACGCTCTTCGTAAAGATGTCGTGGTATTCATGGATAATGTTCCGCAAGTGCACGATAAACTCTTTCGTCTTCCGCACGAAATCGGGATGCAGGTCGGCCTGTACGCCGCCAATCACATTGTAGTTCTGAATCAACCGCCCCCCGGTGGTATCCTCGAATATGTCGAGAATCATCTCACGCTCGCGGAAACCATAGAAGAAAGGCGTCAGCGCTCCCATATCCATGGCCAGACAGGAATAAAACAGGAGGTGGGAATCGATACGTTGCAATTCGTCCATTATCGTGCGGATATATTGCGCACGTTCGGAAACCTCGATACCCGCGGCTTGCTCGATACACATGCACAGGGCATGGCGGCTCTGGTGGGCGCTCAGGTAGTC
>DBFWRP010000087.1:0-2263 GCA_048222005.1 Muribaculaceae bacterium
GGCCTGCAGTGATTACCAGAAAACCAAAAAACTTCATTTTAAGATATTTATACAAAAATGAGCACAATTGATTTAACCCAGTATGGTATCAAGGGCACTCCCAAGATCTACCACAACCCCTCGTGGGACGAACTGTTTATCGACGAGACCAAACCCGGCCTGACAGGCTACGAAAAAGGACAGGAAACCGAACTCGGTGCAGTGAACGTTATGACCGGTATCTACACCGGCCGTTCGCCCAAGGACAAATTCTTCGTAGAGGACAGCGTATCGAAAGATACCATCTGGTGGACATCTGACGAATACAAGAACGACAACAAGCCCATCTCGCCCAAGACATGGGACGCACTGAAGGAAATCGCCGACAAAGAGCTCAGCGACAAGCCCCTCTATGTTGTCGACGCATTCTGCGGCACAAACAAGGACACCCGTCTGGCAGTGCGCTTCATCATGGAAGTAGCATGGCAGGCTCACTTCGTGACCAACATGTTCGTTCGCCCCACCAAAGAGGAACTCGACAACTTCACACCCGACTTCGTGGTTCTCAACGCCTCCAAGGCAAAAGTTGAAAACTGGAAAGAACTCGGCATCAACAGCGAGACCTGCGTTGCCTTCAACCTCACCCAGCGCATGCAGGTGATCATCAACACATGGTACGGCGGTGAAATGAAGAAAGGTATGTTCTCGATCATGAACTACTACCTTCCCCTCCGCGGCATGGCTTCCATGCACTGCTCCGCAAACACCGACATGAAGGGCGAAAACACCGCCATCTTCTTCGGCCTCAGCGGTACAGGTAAGACCACCCTGTCCACCGACCCCAAACGTCTGCTCATCGGTGACGACGAACACGGCTGGGACGACAACGGCGTATTCAACTACGAAGGCGGCTGCTACGCCAAGGTTATCAACCTCGACAAAGAGAGCGAGCCCGACATCTACAACGCCATCCGTCGCAACGCCCTCCTCGAGAACGTTACAGTCAACGCCGAAGGCAAAATCGACTTCGCCGACAAGAGCGTTACAGAGAACACCCGCGTAAGCTACCCCATCAACTTCATCGAGAAAATCGCCCCGGGTAGCCACGGCCCCGCCGCCAAGAACGTTATCTTCCTGAGCGCCGACGCATTCGGTGTGCTCCCCCCTGTTTCGATCCTGACACCCGAGCAGACCAAATACTACTTCCTGAGCGGATTCACCTCGAAACTGGCCGGCACAGAGCGCGGTATCACCGAGCCCACCCCCACCTTCTCGGCTTGCTTCGGCGCAGCCTTCCTGAGCCTGCACCCCACCAAGTATGCAGAAGAGCTCGTGAAGAAGATGGAAAAGAGCGGTGCCAAGGCATATCTGGTGAACACTGGCTGGAACGGTACCGGCAAACGTATCTCCATCCGTGACACCCGCGGTATCATCGACGCCATCCTCGACGGCGCTATCCTTTCCGCTCCCACCAAGCAGATTCCTATCTTCGACTTCACAGTTCCCACCGAACTCCCCGGCGTAGATCCCAAGATCCTCGATCCCCGCGACACCTATGCTAACCCCGAAGAATGGACTGTAAAGGCAACCAAACTTGCTGAAATGTTCATCAACAACTTCAAGAAGTTCGAGCACAACGAAGCAGGCAAGGCACTCGTTGCAGCAGGTCCCAAACTCTAAGCAGCCACGTCCAGCCGGCCCTAAACCGGCCTGACCGATAACACAAGCGGCGCGTCCCCATCCGGACGCGCCGCTTTCTTTTACCCCTGCCCTATATGCCACGCTATAACCCGCCTCAATCCCGGCAGTATTCGGTTTCAACCCATGCCCCTTGCGTAGGGCAATGACACCCGCCTCCGCACTGGCATACATCATATGCAGGGCAATCCACGCACCCATGTGGGGTGCGACCTAAACCCCTTATTAACCATAACCGCGATTATAGTTTCAATCCACGCACCCACGTGGGGTGCGACGCCGTTTGCATTCACAAGTTTGTACTTACAATATCGTTTCAATCCACGCACCCACGTGGGGTGCGACGCGAGGACACGTCGGTGTTTGACAGTGCCAACACGATGTTTCAATCCACGCACCCACGTGGGGTGCGACCGAAACTGTAAGGGATTTTCCTGTAATTAAAATTATTACTGTCCGCTAAACTTTTGAGGTCAACTGAAAATTAGGGCCGATTCTTGCAAAGCAAGCGACTAAAGTCGATTACCATTTGCAGGATTCGGCCCTAAATGGTTATTTTGGTGTCGCCAAACAATCCGTCAATAAC
>DBFWRP010000088.1:0-1783 GCA_048222005.1 Muribaculaceae bacterium
CACCATGACGATTGACATCAGCGATATGGCCACGAACCGCCGGTAGCGCCTATGCAGGTTGTCCAGCGCCGTCTGCGTCTTGCCGAATCTCACTCCACGTGCGAAACTTTCCGAAGCGGCCTCTTTGCCGAGCGCGTCAGCGGTGGCGCGCCAGGCGTTCCTCATATTCTCCAATTCCGTCATAGTCCAGTTTTCTCGTTACTTGCAAATTTCGCCATACGCTCCTTGGCGCGGCGGATGCGCGTGGCCACTGTGTTTCGGCCCATGCCCATCACTGCCCCTATCTCGTCGTACGAAGCCTCGTCGAGCCACATCACCATGATGGCGCGGTCTTCGGCTCCGAGAGTCGCCAGCAGCCTGTGAAGCGTCTCCACCTGCTCGCGCTTGTCGCTCGGCTCGTCCACCAGCGCGTACAGACCTTCAAGGCTCTCGCTCTCGCGGCCGTAGCGCGCCATGCGCCGTATCGTCGACACGCACGAGTTCAGCACCACGCGGTAGACCCACGTCTTCATCGACGCTTCGGCACGGAAGCTCGCCAGGCCGCGCCAGATGTTCACCAGCGCGTCCTGCCGAAGGTCGTCGTATTCGGCCACTTTGCCGGCATACGAGAAGCAGATGGCGGCTATAGTGGCCTCGTGCGCCCGCACCACCTCCACGAACTGCCTGTCGCGCTCGTCCACATGCTCAGTGGCGCACGAGCCGTGAGCCACTGCCGCTTTGGTGGCCGACGCCATAAGAGCAAGCAATCGGCGGGCAAGCGCCGATATGTCCGGCCAAGCCTGTTCCGCCCCGGTGCCATATACAATAAGTCCTGTCATTGTCTAAAGTCTCTACTCCTTAGACGTTCCTGTGGCTCAAAAGTTTCATCCCCGTCCCCATCATTACCCGTTCCGGCGTGTCAGACGTGGGCTGGCGGCACACAGTTTGCGTCATGAGACAATAATTGTTGACAATTGCTGGTAATTGCGTAACTTTGCAGTATGAAGCCGGTAATTATCGAAACTGAACGACTCCAACTGCGCGAAATGGAACTTGATAATATTGAGGCATTGGCTACAATATTACAGGATGACAGAGTAATGTATGCCTATAACGGCGCTTTTTCAGCGGATGAAACAATGGCTTGGCTACAGAAACAGTTCAGGCGTTATGCTGACTACGGATTCGGCCTTTGGGGAGTATTTCTCAAAGACACCGGAAAGATGATAGGGCAATGTGGAATTACCATGCAGGATTTCGATGATGCACAAGTGCCCGAGATAGGTTATCTCTTAGCCTTTGATTATTGGCATAATGGCTATGCCATAGAGGCAGCAAAAGCCACAACAGCATACGGCCTTGGCATTTTGCGTTTTGAACACTTGTATGCCATAATCCGCGACAATAATATTGCTTCTCAGAATGTTGCCTTGCGCAACGGCATGAAGCCGTTCGGAAACAAGACCGTGTTCTACCGAGGTGTTGTAATGCCTCATGTAGTTTATAGGACATGACTCCATCGTTTCAGTGGTAATTGTGGAACTCCGCATCATGAAAATCGAACACATCGCCATATGGACGGAAGACTTAGAAGTAATGCGCGACTTCTATGTCAAGTATTTTGGATTGTCCTGCAACAACAGGTACCACAATCCAAACAAGAATTTCAGTTCCTACTTTCTTTCGTTCGGAGAGGGCGGGACCCGTATAGAGCTTATGGTTATGCCTGGAAAGGAAGAACTCGAAAATCGCTATGACTTCAAGGGTCTGGCTCATTTCGCCATAAGCCTCGGCAGTAAGGAAT
>DBFWRP010000089.1:0-5585 GCA_048222005.1 Muribaculaceae bacterium
TTTGTTGGCTTTGGGTTGTTCGCTTTGGCTCGTTCGCTTTGGTTTGTTGGTAAAGCAATCAGCAGGTTTTGTCTCCGGTGTCGGTTCCTCGGAACCGCCTCAAATAGGTCAGCTTTCCCACCTGAAGGTGACCTCCACCGGATAGTGGTCGGAGCTGCGGCATGCGCCTCGCCTATAGCCCACGGCCTTCATGTCGCCGCGATAGAGCACATGGTCGATGTTGAAATAGAAGCGGTTGACATGATAGGTGATGGTTGGCCCGCGCCCGGCGCGGCGGAATGCACTGCTGAAATCGTCGCCGGCAAGCACGCGCATGGCGTAGCAGCCGGGTATGTCGTTGAAATCACCAGCGATGATCACATTACGGTAGCCAAGCGAGTCGATCTGCTCCCTGAGCATCCGTGCCTGCTGCGCGCGCAGCTTGAATGCCTGGCTGAGCTTACTGAGCAGGCGGTGGCGCACAGCACCCATGTGGTGACGCCCCTCCCCTTCCGTTATCCTGTAGTACAGTTCCTTGTCGCTGTCGTCCAGTCCGATCGACTGCAGGTGCACGCTCACCACCAGCGTGGTGTGCCCCTGGATGTCAATCTCCCCCGCAGCCCACGACACCGAAGTGCTCCCCTCGAACTGGCGCAGCCCGACGGGGCGCATCGGCAGCGCCGTCTGCACGCTCACGCCGCTGAATTCCGTCATATGCGGATATTCCCTCCGGAATGAGTCCACCTGCTCAGGGGTGCAGAAGTTGCGTATGTTCATGTTCCACCGCATCGTCTCCTGCATGCACAGCACCTGGGCGTCAGCACTGTTCAGATAGCTCAGCTGGGGGTTACGTTTCCCCTCAGCCATGGCCTCGTGATAAAAAGAATCGGGCTGCGGCGCGGCGTTTTTATCCTCATAGATGTCATGCATCTCGTAGGTGTTGTAGGTGACCAACCGGAAGGTCTGCGCCTCATCGTCCTCCGCCCCTTTTCCGGTGCCACCCGTGCCGAAATTGAGCGGCGCGAAATTCATTATCGGACCCGCACATGCCACCAGGCACACTCCGGCCACGATAGCCGCACGGCGCAGCATAAACAGGTCGACAGCCAGCAGAATAACCATCAGGATGAGCCATGCGGGAAATGTCATGGCCAGAATGGCGGGGATGGCCGTCACTTCCGGATTCACCGCACCTCCGTAGGCCGACACTATGGTGCAGCAGGCGGTCAGGATATTGACCGTCCACAACGCCCATTGTGCCAATCTGCCGTATATCGGTTTCATAATTCAGTAATCAAATTTGTTGTCCGGTTCGTGAACGCGACATGTCGCGTTCCGACAGGCTGAACAGCCTCACCTTCTCGTCGCGCGACAGCGATTCGTAGCCCAGACGCCGCACTTTGTCGGCCAGCGCATCACGTTCCGAACGGAGTTGTTTGTTCCGTTCGTCAGTTCGTCTGCGCTTCCGCGCCATCCGTCTGTATGTCACGCCAAGACCCACCCCGGCCAGCAGTCCGCCGAGATGCGCGGCTGTCTGCGCGGCCGCCATCTCCGTGGAGGCGCACACAAGGAGCAACAGCCCCGCGGCCGACAGCATTTTCAGCGAAACGCCGAAACCGCCCGGCAGCTCCACCCGGCGTTTAGGCGCCATTACCAAAGTGGCAGCCACCACCGACAGCGTTGCTGCCGACGCGCCCACAAGCTGGGCGCCCCCCGTGAGCCCCCATGCCAGCAGGTAGGCGGCCGCACCGGCCAATGCACCGGCAACATAGCACCTTACCACTGCTGCATTTCCGGCAATTCCGCCAAGCCACAGCCCGAACCACATAAGCCACAGGCAGTTGACAAGCATGTGCCAGAAGTCGATATGCACAAACGCATAAGTGACCACGCACCAGGGATGCGACAGCACCGCCCCCAGCCCCGACGGCATGGCAAGCAGCGCCATCAACCCGTCCACCGCTCCGGGCGCAAATGCCCAGACAGCTTTCAGGAGGACGAACACCGCCACATTGGCCGATACCAACGCCATTGCCGATTTCATACGCTTGTCTGTTTAGTATTAATATTTTAGCCCCGGGAATCGGGGTGATTTTATATTCCGGGGATATGGGTTGCACTCTTATTGTAGGGACATCGCTTTGCGATGTGAGGCATGGGTGCATGTGTTCATCAAATTTGTTCCACATCGCAAAGCGATGTCCCTACGTTTGATTGTCACAACATTTTAATACGTTTTGTTTTAACGGATTAATACGCATTGCTGTCGAATATTAAACGGCAGGCATTTTGCCGGTAAGGCTGTATCAGAAATACGGGCCGCCTATCACGCGCTTCCTGCGCCAGTAGATCAGGATGAGCAGCCCGAACAGCATTCCGCCCAGGTGTGCGAAGTGCGCCACCGTGTCGGCCTGACTGTTGTAGATGCCCAGAAGCAGCTCGATACCGGCATAGATAAGCACGAACACGCGGGCCTTGATGGGCACAGGCGGGAAAATGAGATACAGACGCACATTCGGGAACATATAGCCGAAAGCCAGCAGGATGCCGAACACCGCGCCGGAGGCACCCACCGTGGGCGTGTGATACAGCCCGTAGAGATTCCCCACAAGCGGCTCGTTCGGGTTCACCCCGACACTCCACAGGTCCGTGAACCTCACCACCGAATGGCGCAGCAGCTCGGTCACCTCGCCCGGATTGGGAAACACCGACGCATAATGCTGTATCATCAGCGCGAACACCCCCTCCTGCACCAAGGCCGCACCGAGGCCGCACGAGATGTAGTAGAACAGGAAACGCGGCCCCCCAAGCACCCTCTCCATCGTCACGCCGAACATATAGAGCGCGAACATGTTGAAGAACAGATGCACAAAGCCCCCGTGCACGAACATGTAGGTGATCAGCTGCGACGGCAGGAACTGGTCGGACGTGAAATAGTAAAGCGCGCAGTAGCGCTGGATCGCCCCTGCGAGCGACGGCACAAGCGTCATGGCAAGCCACACAACCACATTGATTGCAATGAGGTTCTTGGTGACGGCAGGCATCATCTTGATATTGTCGAAAAATCCCATAATCGAATCATACAGAAGAGTGCGGCCGCACCGGAGTGATGCCTCACGCCGCGCAGCCGCACACTGTTATTCCATAATAGTGAAAGGTGTTACCGGAACACCCCTCACCGTTTTCATTTCACCATAAGCTTGCGGGCTACGCGGGTGTTGCGTGCCTGCACCTCAAGCAGATAGATGCCGTCGCCCATGGCCGAAGCATCCAGGTCGAGGGCTTCGCCTTCGGTGGCGACCGAAGCCACCAGCGCGCCCTGCATGTTATACAGGTTGGCGGTGAAACCGTCTGTTCCGCCCATGAACACGTTGAACTGCTTGCCGCCGCGGTTCTCCACGATCAGGCTCTTCTCGGGGTCGTCGGCACCCACGCTGTTCACCGTGCTCTGGCTCAGAATCTTCTTCAGGCCGGCAAGGGCGTTGATTTTACCCATACCCCATCGTTCGGGCTGCTGGGCAGTGAATTCGTCATTATCGGCAGTCTCCTTGATGATCTGCTTCACGCGGTCCATGGTGAGCACCTCTCCGCGGTCTGCAGCCGCCTCTGCCCACAAAGCCAGCACACCGGCCACAAACGGCGAGCTCATCGACGTGCCGCTCATCTCACCGTAATAATCGTAGACAGCGTTCTTCGATTCGGTTCCGGCATAAACCATACCTACACGTTCGGCATAGGGAGTGCCGCTCTGATCGGGATTGAATTTTTCCATGTAGTAACGGCTGTACGACGAAATCACACCCATACCGGGACCTGCGACATCAGGCAATTTCTTACCGGCGAAGGTCGTTCCCCACGACGAGAACGAAGCAATCTGTCCCTGCTCCGCATATCTGTATGTCATCAGCCCGGCAAGCGTCGGATACGTCTTTCGGTTGACATACGCACCTACAGCGAGAATATTTTCGCCGCATGCAATGTCGTTGATGGAGTTGGTGGCGTCACCGTCAACAAATCCGGGAAGTCCGTAGGAATTGAACGACACGTAACCGTCCTGACCTGCGAAACCATTCAGGCTCACACCTGCAGCCCCTTCCACAATCATAGCCGGAAGGACATTGTTGCTGGCCGATCCGAATAAGGTCACGTTCAACCTGATGTTGTAGCGGTCGTTGGTGGTGCTGACATTCGAGACAACCTCAATGAGGGCGTCCGAGCCAAAGAGATTTGTAATTGCGGGGATTACGGTCACGTTTGAATAGCCACGATATGAGTCTCCTCCGATAAATTTGCCTTTACCGCCGGTGTCTTCAAACTTGTACGAGAATTTTTCTTCTCCCGTGGTCTGGTCGACAGCAAGGAAGGTCAGTGAAAACGGCGAAGAGTTGTCGCCCCAGAGGTCTATATAACCGCCGCAATAAGGAGATGTGGAAATAATGCTTTTCAGCTGGGTATCGGATGAGGTAAACTGCTTTCTCAGCGACATTTTGTAATCGCCCTCGTTACCTGCCGACACGCAGATGAGCATGTCGCGCCCAAGTTCGGCCAGACGCACATTCTGCACACCTTTGCCGTCGTGCGAGCCGTAGTTATGACCCAGCGAAAGGTTCATGATTACAGGTTTGTTCTGCGCCTGCGCATAGGCATGCAACTTCTCGGCAGCCGTTATAACATTGTTGGTTTCCAACGTACCGATACATACCGCCAGCTCGGCATCCTTTGCCACACCATAATAGGGTACGGGGCGGATCGACGAATTCTGGGCGCTCCCTGAAGAATTGACTATGGCCACCTGTGCATTCGGGGCCTGCGAAGTGGTGGCGCCATTGCGGGCGTTGCCATTATAGCTGCCGGCAAGGATGCCAAGCACATGCGTTGCATGCGTTGCCTCCGAATCGTCCGTACGATAGTTCTTTATCTTGGTAGGCGTGTCGTAATCCTGTGTGGAGCTCGTTCCTGTGATTACAAACAGCCTCTTTATACGCGGCTCACCGTCGGCATCGAGGAAGTTCACATGGTTGGGTTGCAGTCCGGTGTCCATGATGCCGGCAACAACACCCTTACCTGTGTATGAGTGGTTGGCGGTTTCTGCCACGCCTTTATGAAGGTCGTCCACCCCGGTGGCCACACGCGCAACCGACATGTGCAGATATTCCTTATCGCCCATCGACAAAGCTTTGACAGCATCGAGCGCGGCCACCTCCTTGATTTGTCCGGGCGTAAGATAGCACATGATTACAGACCCTGTGGTATTCACAAGTTCATAGCCTTTTTCAAGCATGAAATCAACCGCAGAATCATCGGTTATCATCACACCTACCAATGCCTTGGTGTCTGGTGTAATTTCAGGAGCGAGCGTTTTCAAACGCTCCCCCGAACGCGAGTGCGCAGCAGCTTCGTTTGCTTCCGCATGCTGAACGAAAACAGCTGCAGAAGGATCAAGCTTGCATTGGCCATAGGACGTAAGCATCGCCCCGATTGCAGCCAAAACGACGAGATTGAGTCTCTTCATAGTGATGGATTCCTTTTATTCTTTTTGTTTATTTTCAATCAAATTTTAACTTACACTTACTGTTAGGCACTTTAATTCTCAAAGCTACAAAAAT
>DBFWRP010000009.1:0-20388 GCA_048222005.1 Muribaculaceae bacterium
ACGACCCCATGGCATCGCCGTCGGGCGACAGATGACATGTTATGACAATATTCATCGCCCGGCCGAGCATGGAGCCCAACCGGTCGACGGCGCTTGCAGATATAATGTTGCTGTGCATTCGCTTTTATCTTTTAAAGCGCAAAGATACAACAACTCGCTCAAAGTCCCCGTACCAGTCCGGAAAAATCGGGGAACGGTTTAAGTTTTTTCACGTTTCGTTCATCCATTACCCAGCGGCCTGCTGCACAAGGGTGGCCCAGCCGGCAATGCGGGGCGCGGTAAGTTCGGGATGATTCACCTCGTCGAGCAGAAGTCCGTAAGCCTCGAGCGCCCCTTCGGGTTTGGCTCTTGATGCCTCGAATCTGTATCCGATCGTGTCGTATGGAGCTACGAACCGTGCACCGGTCTTCTCCATCCTGTCGTGAAGTTCTCCGACGCCCGAGCAGAAAGTCTGCGTCATACTTTCATCACCGCAGCCGAACAGTGCCACGTCATACTCCCGCAGGTCGAGTTCCTCCACACCCGCAATGAAGTCATACCACGACGGATCCATCCCGCCGTCGCCCCACGTGCCCGTTCCGAGCACAAGCATACGGTAGTCGCCCACTGCCGATGGAGCCGTGGCGGCCACATCGTGAACATGCTCTTCGGCCACATTCAGCACTTTTGCAATCCGGCGTGCCACCTCGCCTGTCGTCCCGGTCGTAGAACCGTAGAATATCCCTATTTTTTTCATATGGATTCATTGAGTTTCATGAGTTATTTTTTCAATTTAATAACATTGAAAACCGGCTATTGGTTCGGTGCCCGCGTCCGGCAGGCAAGCGGAAATGACCCATTACAAAAAAACAGGCGGTGCGCCATGACTCTGAAGTCAGGCACACCGCTCATTTTGGTTGTTGTGTGTGCGTTGCAATATTTATCCTTGCAACAGGTTATGTAGGTACAATTTAAATAAATTAAAGTTGTTGTCGGTGTTATTAAACAGATCAGTCGATAGGCTCGTCCGCCTTATATCCGCCCATTTCGCGGATGGCGTTTTTAAGCATTACATACTGCTGGAACAGGTGGTTTACGGGCACCTCGTCGCACGTGTAATCGTGCATGGGGCTCTTAAGGAAGAAACTGAGGAACCGCTGGATGCCGTAACGGCCCGCACGTGCGGCGAGGTCGCTAAGCAACACCAGGTCGAGACACAGCGGAGCGGCCAGGATGGAATCGCGGCAGAGGAAATTAATCTTTATCTGCATGGGGTAGCCCATCCACCCGAAGATATCTATATTGTCCCATCCCTCCTTGTTGTCGTTGCGCGGAGGATAGTAGTTGATACGCACCTTGTGATAATAATCGGTGTAGAGATCAGGCTGCTTGTCGGCTTCGAGGATACTCTCGAGCGTGGACAGCTTGGACACCTCTTTGGTACGGAAATTAGCCGGCTCGTCGAGCACCAGTCCGTCGCGGTTGCCGAGGATATTTGTCGAGAACCAGCCCGACAGTCCGAGGCAGCGTGTACCGATAATAGGCGCGAAGCCTGATTTCACCAGAGTCTGACCGGTCTTGAAGTCCTTTCCGGCGATCGGCATTTTAGTTTTCTCGGCAAGCTCCCACATGGCGGGGATGTCGACTGTGGTGTTCGGGGCTCCCATAATGAATGGCGCGCCCTCCATCAGTGCCGCATAGGCATAGCACATGGACGGGGCGATGTGTTCCTTGTCGTCGGCATCGATGGCTGCGTCGAGGTCGGCAAGCGTGCAGTGCACCTTCTCGTCGACAGGGACGTAAACCTCTGTGGATGCTGCCCACAGCACCACTACACGGTCAAGATTCTTTTCAGCCTTGAATGTGCGGATATCCTGACGCAGCTGGTCAATGAGTTCACGGCGTGTGCCGGTCTTCACATTGTCGCCGTCGAGACGTTTGGCATAATTATGGTCGAAAGCTGCCGTAAGGGGCTTGATGGCTTCCAGCTCATCGCGCACAGGGTTGATGTCTTTTTCCGTCAGGACCTCGGCATTCAATGCCGACTCATAGGCATTGGCAGGATAGACATCCCATGCTGCGAATTCCATGTCGTCAAGTTGTGCAAGAGGCACAATGTCACCGTATTTAAGGTAGCGCTTCTCTGCACCCTCGCCCACACGCATGATGTCGTACTGGGTCATCGAACCGACAGGTTTTGCCAGCCCTTTGCGTGTCATCAGTACTCCTGTGATAAAGGTCGTGGTCACGGCGCCGAGGCCGACGACCATCACGCCGAGCTTACCTTCTGCCGGCTTCACTGTTGTGTTTTGCATTTGTCTATTAAAAGTTTAGTTAAAGAATAAGTGTGTTGTACCTAACTGAGACGCAAATGTAGGAGCATATTTTGGGATTCCAAAAACATTTTAATATAAAATAAGCAAAAACATTGTAAATATTCAGCCCTAAAAGATGACAATAGTTAATTTCACACAAATACAGGTGCGTTTGAGCGCACATTGGACAATAAATGTTAAAATTGCTTATCGGCTGATTTTAATGCGGTTTTTCAAACGCATTATAAATAAGGTATCGTCTTTTTTCGTAACTTTGCAATCTGAAAATTCGCCGCCTCCGGCGAACACAACACAACAAACGCAATTTAATCGGTAAAAAAGTAAAAATCCAGTTCTGAAGAATGGCTGACATAAAAGAAATCAAGACCGCTTTAATTTCGGTGTTCAACAAAGATGGCCTCGACGAGATTCTGCGCCTGCTCAACGAAGGTGGCGTAAAATTCCTTTCAACAGGAGGCACCCGTAAATTCATCGAGTCTCTCGGATACTCCTGCGATGCCGTGGAGGACCTCACAGGCTATCCCTCCATACTTGGCGGACGCGTGAAGACACTTCATCCCAAAGTGTTCGGCGGCATCCTCAACCGCCGCGACAACGAAGGCGACCGCGAACAGATCTGTCAATACGACATCCCTGCCATCGACCTGGTTGTGGTAGACCTCTACCCCTTCGAGGACACCGTGGCATCCGGAGCTCCTGAAGCCGACATAATCGAAAAAATCGACATAGGCGGCATCTCCCTTATCCGTGCTGCCGCAAAGAATTTCAACGATGTCACCATCGTGGCCTCGAAGCACCAGTACGAGCCGCTCCGTCGCATCCTTGCCGAAAACGGCACCCGCACCACACTGGAACAGCGCCGCTGGTTCGCCAAAGAGGCATTCGCCGTATCGTCGTCCTACGACAGCGCTATCTTCAATTATTTCGACAGCACAGCCCAGCAGCCTTCGGCGCTGCGCATAGCCATTGATGGCGAAAAAATAATGCGCTACGGTGAGAACCCCCACCAGAAAGGATATTTTTTCGGACGTCTCGACCAGATGTTCGACCAGCTTCACGGCAAGGAGATTTCCTACAACAATCTGCTTGACATAGATGCGGCAGTATCGCTGATTGCCGAATTCTCCGACACCACATTCGCCATACTCAAGCACAACAACGCCTGCGGCGTGGCCTCGCGTCCCTCGGTGCTCGAAGCATGGAAAGATGCTCTTGCCGGCGACCCTGTCTCGGCCTTTGGCGGTGTGCTCGTGACCAACGGCCGCATCGACGCAGCCGCAGCCGAAGAGATCAACAAGATTTTCTTTGAGGTGGTCATCGCTCCCGCCTACGATCCCGAGGCGCTCGGCATTCTCGAACAGAAAAAGAACCGCATAATCCTCTTGCAAAAAGCACCCCTCGCCACAACCCGCCAGTTCCGCTCGGTGCTGAACGGCGCACTTGTGCAGGAACGCGACCTTAAAGCCGAAACTCCGGAGGACCTTCGTCTGGTGACAACCACGGCAGTTGACCCCTCGCGTGTTGACGACCTGCTCTTCGCCAACAAACTTGTCAAACACTGCAAGAGCAACGCCATTGTTCTGGCAAAGAACCGCCAGCTTTGCGCGGCAGGTGTGGGCCAGACCTCGCGTGTCGACGCTCTGCGTCAGGCTATCGAAAAAGCGCATACGTTCGGATTCGACCTCAAAGGCGCCGTAATGGCCTCTGATGCCTTCTTCCCATTCGCCGACTGCGTGGAGATCGCACACAACGCCGGTGTGGATGCCGTGATTCAACCCGGCGGTTCCATCCGTGACAACGACTCTATCAAATATTGTGACGAAAACGGCATCGCCATGGTAATGACCGGCTTCCGTCACTTCAAACATTGACCACAATATTAAAAGACTTCACAATGAGATTTTTCTCTTTGACCAAAGAAATAGCTATCGACCTCGGCACGGCCAACACCGTGATCATCCACAATGACAAGATTGTGATTGACGAGCCGTCGATTGTAGCCCTCGACCGCAATGACAAGCTCATTGCAGTCGGAAAGGAAGCACAGCTGATGCAGGGACGTGAACCGGAAGGAATCCGCACCGTCCGCCCGCTCCGTAAAGGTGTAATCGCCGACTTCAATGCAGCAGAACTCATGATCCGCGGCCTTATAAAGAAAGCCTCATCTAAAAGCAACTGGTTCTCCCCGTCGCTCCGCATGGTTGTAGGTATCCCCTCCGGCTCCACTGAAGTGGAGATCCGCGCTGTCCGCGACTCAAGCGAGCACGCCGGTGGCCGCGACGTCTACATGCTGTTCGAGCCTATGGCCGCAGCCCTCGGCATCGGACTTGACGTTGAGGCTCCTGAAGGGAACATGATTGTGGATATAGGCGGCGGCACAACCGAAATCGCTGTGATCTCGCTCGGCGGCATTGTAAGCAACCGAAGCATCCAGATTGCCGGCGACGACCTTACCGAAGATATTCAGGGGCACATGAAACGCGCCCACAATGTCAAGGTGGGAGAACGCACTGCCGAACTTATAAAAATGAATGTGGGATCGGCGCTTACCGAACTGGAGAATCCGCCGGAGGACTATATCGTCCACGGCCCCAACCAGATGACGGCCCTCCCCATGGAGATACCGGTATCGTATCAGGAAATTTCGCACTGCATAGAAAAATCCGTCACAAAAATCGAGACAGCCGTTCTCAGCGCGCTTGAGCAGACACCCCCTGAACTGTATGCCGACATTGTGCGCAACGGCATCTGGCTTGCCGGCGGTGGCGCCCGTCTGCGCGGACTCGACAAGCGTCTCACCGACAAAATCGGCATTCAGTTCCACGTGGCTGAGGATCCGCTCCTGTGCGTTGCAAAAGGCACCGGCGTAGCCCTGAAGAATATCGAGAATTTCTCATTCCTCATCCGCTGATTGCATCTCGGTAACGGAGATTGTAGGCCATGCGGAATCTACTCAATTTCTTCATACGCTACGGCGCATGGTTCCTGTTCGTGTTCTATGCCGCCATCAGCTGTTTCCTGCTGTTTCAACGCAACCCGTTTCAGCACCATGTCTACCTCACCTCGGCCAATGCCGTGGTTTCAGGGGTATATGATGTGGCAGCCAATGTGACAGGCTACATAAACCTGCGGGACATCAATTCCGACCTCCAGAGGCGCACGGCGGCTCTGGAGAGCGAAGTCATAGCCCTGAGGGAAAACAACCGTGCCCTCCGGCAGCAGTTGCTGCAGGATTCCATACGTGCCACCGATTCACTTGGCCGGTTCAGGTTCATCCTTGCCACTGTGGTCAACAACAGTGTTGTCAATCCCTACAACTACATCACGGTGAACAAGGGGCGCCTCGACAGCATTCAGCCTGAAATGGGGGTGATGGACCAGAACGGAGTTGTGGGAGTGGTGAACACGGTCTCCGACCATCACGCCCGCATCATCTCGCTGCTGAACCCGAATTTCCGCCTTTCGTGCAAACTGCGCGGCAACGATGCATTCGGTTCGCTTGTGTGGGACGGCAAATCACCCTACGAGGCCATACTCGAGGAGCTGCCCAAACAGGTAAGGTTCCACAAAGGCGACACCATCATCACCTCCGGTTATTCCGCAGTATTCCCCGAGGGGATTCCCGTCGGAACCATCATTGGGTCAACACGCGGCGAGGATGACAACTTCAACACCCTGCGCATAAAACTTCTCACCGACTTCTCCACGCTGTCAACAGTCAAGGTAATCTCCAACCGCGAGATTGCCGACATACGTCAGGCCGAAACAGATCTGCAACCGGCACAGTGAACCGGGGCGGGACGACAAACACCAACTACAAGCCAAAACTCGGTAAATGACAAAGGAAATACTGAAATTCGCATGCATCTTTCTGGTGCTGGTTCTGTGTCAGGTTGTGGTGTTCAACCACATCTGCCTGTTCGGTGTGGCCATTCCGCTGGTGTTCATCTATTTCGTCATAAAACTGCCGTTCAATCTCAGTGTCAACTGGGTAATGACGGTAAGTTTTCTGATGGGACTCACCATCGACATATTTTCCAACACCCAGGGAATGAACGCCCTGGCATGCACCATACTGGCCGTATGCCGTAAACCGGTGATCCGGCTCTATGAACCACGCCAGGACGACATGCCAAACCCGGAGCCTTCCACCAAGACTCTCGGGCTGTGGATTTTCGTGAAATATGCCCTGACTCTCTGCGCGATATACTGCGCGCTCTATTTCACAATCGAGGCATTCGCATTCTTCGACCTTGTGGAGATGTTGCTTCGGATTGCAGGCTCTACCCTGCTGACATTTGTGATTGTACTCGCTTTCGACGGCTTCACTTCCTCAAAGGAATGACATATATGCCGCCCGCCCTTCCCGTTTCATTCCACCAACTCCATTCCGTCCATCTCTCCTGATGAGAAAAGATTATCAGCTCGAAAAACGTAAATATGTAATAGGGGGCTTTCTGGTCATCATCGCCGCCATATATCTCTGGCGGCTGTTCGGCCTGCAGATTCAGGACGACAAGTATAAGGACTATGCCGACAACAACGCATTTCTGCGCAAAACGGTCTACCCGTCGCGCGGCCTGATTTACGACCGCAACGATTCGCTTGTGGTGTTCAACCAGCCTGCCTACGACGTAATGATGATTCCACGTGACGTGCATGATTTCGACACCCTCGACTTCTGCCGCACCCTGAGCCTCACACCTGAAGAATTCCGCGAACGTCTGGCAGCCATGAAGGCATCGCGCAGCTATTCCTCATATACCCCCCAGACACTGCTGACCCACCTGTCGGCCAAGGACTACGGGAAACTGCAGGAAAAGCTTTACCGCTATCCGGGATTTTTCATCCAGAAACGCATCCTGCGTGAATACAACTACGACATTGCCGCCAATATTCTCGGAAACATCCGCGAGGTGTCGGAAGCCGACATCGAACGCGACCCCTATTTCCAGCCCGGCGACTACTGCGGCGACCTCGGTATCGAAAAAAGTTACGACACCATGCTGCGTGGCATCAAGGGTACGGAAATACTTATACGCGATGCCCGTGGGCGTATCCGCGGACGATTCGAGGACGGCGCACGCGATGTGGCTCCGGTGTCAGGCCGCAACCTGCGCCTTAGCATCGACATAAAGCTGCAGGAATATGCCGAAAGCCTGATGGTCAACAAAATCGGGGCAGTAGTGGCCATCGAACCTGCTACCGGAGAGATTCTGGCCATGGTGTCGAGCCCCACTTACCGGCCTTCCACTCTGGTAGGCCGTGAACGCGGCAAGAACTACCGCGCGCTGAACAACGACCCGCAGAAACCGCTCTTCGACCGTGCGCTCATGGGCGCATATCCCCCCGGCTCCACCTTCAAGCCATCCCAGGGCCTGATTCTGCTGCAGGAGGAGATTGTGAATCTGCAGACAGCCTACCCCTGCTACCGCGGCTTCATCAGCGGCGGCCTGCGTGTGGGGTGTCACCCGCACTATTCGCCCATTCCGCTCAAGCCAGCGTTGCAGACCTCATGCAACGCCTACTTCTGCTGGGGATTCAAGGCACTTGTCGACAAGCGCTCCAAGTACGGCTCTTCGGCCAATGCATTCGAAGTGTGGAAAAACCACCTCGTATCGCTGGGCTATGGGTATAAGCTCGGCGTCGACCTCCCTTCGGAGGGACGCGGGTTTATCCCCAACGCCAAATTCTACAATAAAATCTACGGCGAAGGGCACTGGAGTGCCAACACCATCATATCGGTATCGATCGGTCAGGGTGAAATCCTCGCCACTCCGCTACAGATTGCCAACCTCTGTGCCTCCGTTGCCAACCGCGGGTGGTTCATCACGCCCCATGTGGTGAAAGAGATTCAGGACACCCTCATCGACGAACAATATCGCACCCGACGCATACCCACCATCGACGCCAAATACTTCGATGAAGTGGCCGAAGGGATGCGCATGGCAGTGACAGGCGGCACATGCCGTCTGGCCAACCTTCCCGACATAGAGGTGTGCGGCAAGACCGGAACGGCCCAGAACCCGCACGGCCGCGACCACTCGGCATTCATAGGCTTCGCCCCCTATCATGACCCCAAGATTGCCGTTTGCGTCTATGTGGAAAACGCCGGCTTCGGCGCCGCCTTCGGTGTGCCTATCGGTTCGCTCGTGATGGAGAAATATCTCAAGGGGGAAATTTCTCCGCAACGCAAATACATCGAGGAGCGGATGCTGAATTCAAACACCATTATCTACAGCGGAGTGAAGAAACATTAAGCTGACGCCCTACTTTTTCAATCTCCGATTACTGCAACAGACATGACACTCAACAGAACCGCCCGCAGAGGCGAGAAAAAAGAATATGGAGAGTCGGTGTTCCGGCACATCGACTGGTTCACTGTGGTGCTCTATCTCCTACTTGTCACTGCCGGGGTATTTTCCATCTATGCGGCAAGCTATGATTTCGACCACGCCAGTATCCTGTCGTTCGATGAATTCTCGGGCAAGCAGGTGCGATGGATCGGGCTGTCGTTCCTTCTGGGCTTCGTGCTCCTCAACATCGACGCACGCATGTACGAGACATACGCCTACCCCATCTATCTGGCCATACTGATTCTGCTGATTGTCACCATTTTCATCGCCCCTGACATCAAAGGCTCCAGGTCATGGCTCGTGCTCGGACCTATGAGTCTGCAACCGGCCGAATTTGCCAAGTTCGCCACTGCCCTTGCACTGGCAAAACTGTTCAGCGGCTATAACTTCAGCCTCAACGCCTCACCACGCAATTATCTGAAGGCATTCCTGATTATCTTCACTCCGATTGTGCTCATCCTGGCACAGAAAGAAACCGGATCGGCGCTCATCTACATGTCACTGTTTTTTGTGCTTTACCGTGAAGGAATGAGCGGCATGGTGCTGTTCGCCGCGCTCATCGCCGTGGTTATTTTTGTGGTGGCCATCAAATTCGCGGAAACAGTGGTTCTCGGTATCCCGGCCGGCGAATTCGCCGTCATGTGCCTGGTGATGGTGCTGGTAGTGGGGATGCTTGCTGTGAATGTGCGCCGGCTGGAGATAGTGCGCAACGTTCTGCTATGGTATGTCGGCGCATCGCTGGTGGAGTTCGGACTGTCGCTTGGCGGCATTGCTTTGTCTGGCTATATTTTCTTTTTCTCGGTGATAGGCATTTCGATGGTCTATCTGCTCTTTGAGTTTCTTCGCCTGAAAAAGCGGGCGTTGCTCGTGACAATAGCCACCGCAGTGTTATCCATCGGCTTCCTGTTCTCGGTGAACATGGTTTTCAACCACATGATGCCTCACCAGCAGAAGCGCATAAAAGTAGCACTCGGCATTGTCAACGATCCGCGTGATGCAGGCTACAACGTGAACCAAAGCAAAATAGCCATCGGTTCAGGCGGCATAACCGGAAAAGGTTTCCTCAAAGGCACACAGACCAAGCTCAAATATGTGCCCGAGCAGCACACCGACTTCATATTCTGCACTATAGGCGAGGAAGAAGGCTTTATAGGCACATCGGCTGTGGTGCTGCTGTTCCTCATGCTCATTCTCCGTGTGATTTCACTTGCCGAACGCCAGCAGTCGGCATTTGCCCGCGTGTATGCCTACTGTGTGGCCTCCTATCTCAGTTTTCACTTCTGCATCAACATCGGAATGGTGATCGGGCTGTGCCCGGTGATCGGCATACCGCTCCCCTTCTTCAGCTACGGAGGCTCCTCGCTGTGGGGATTCACGCTTTTGCTATTCATTCTGCTGCGACTTGATGCCGGCCGCCGGAAACGTTCGGCAGCCTGACAGCACGGAAATGTGGAATAATATCTGCCAGACATCAACCGAATCCAGACCTAGTTATGAAACCGATGAGAAAAGCCTCCCGCCGGAAAGATGCCGAATGGGCACTGGAGGTGTTCGATAAAGCACCCTATGTAACCGTCAGCATGACACGTCCCGATGGCACACCCTACGGGCTGCCGCTCTCACTCTGCCGAAAAGACGACCGCACATTCTACTTCCATTGCGCGCCCGACGGCGAGAAACTTGATTGCCTGAAATGCAATCCGATGGTCAGCCTGTCGGCAGTGAGCCGTTGCACTCCGAAATATGAGGAGGAGAAGAACAATTTTACCGAATATTTCCATTCCGCCGTGGCTATTGGCCGGGCGGAGACAGTCGAGGACGATGCCGAGAAAACAGAAGCATTGCGGTTGCTCTGCGAAAGGTTCCTGCCAAAACATATGGAACATTTTAATGACGCCATCGAACGCAGCCTGTGGCGCACCTCCATCGTGCGTATCACGCTGACCGAACCTCCCGTGGGAAAATGCAAGCCCTGACAACTTGCGGCAGAAATGTCAGCGCGTGCATCGCGTGATGCTTTAACTCACCCGCAGATAAAAAAACATACGCTGTGTCAGAAATTATGATATTCTGACACAGCGTTTTTGGTTATTATACAGCTAAAATCCCGTGTGGTTATTCCACTTCTGCAAACTGGTCTTTTCCAACACCGCAGATGGGGCATACCCAATCGTCGGGCAGATCTTCAAACGCAGTGCCTGGTGCGATTCCGTTATCGGGGTCTCCTATAGCGGGGTCATATACCCAGTCGCATACTTCACAAACATATTTCTTGTCCATAATTCATTGTGATTTAGTTGTTATTAATAAGTGTTGCAATATCATTCTCAACAGTTGAAATCGTTCCTATATTGAATTTTTCCTGAAGCACTTTCAGCATATCGGGAGTAAAGAACGCGGGCAACGTAGGTCCGGTATGAATGTTCTGCACGCCGAGCGACAGAAGTGCCAACAGCACTATCACAGCCTTCTGTTCATACCATGCGATATTGTAGACAATGGGCAGATCGTTCACACTTTCCACCTTGAATGCATCTTTCAGTGCCATGGCAATGCGCACAAGCGAATAGGAATCGTTGCACTGCCCTGCATCAAGCACGCGCGGAACCCCCTCTATATCGCCGAGCGGAAGTTTGTTATAGCGGTACTTGGCGCATCCGGCCGTCAGAATCACGCAATCATCGGGCAATGCCTGAGCAAATTCCGTGTAATAGCTGCGCGACGGGAAACGACCGTCGCAACCGGCCATAACCACAAATTTGCGAATCTTGCCACGGTTGATAAGATCAATGATTTTAGGTGCGAGACTGATTACCTGATGATGTGCGAATCCACCGATAATCTCGCCGTGCTCAATCTCTGTGGGCGGAGCACAGGTCTTTGCACGCGCTATCATCTCAGAGAAATCGTGCTTCCCGTCGGCATCGGCATCGATATGGTGTGTTCCAGGCATATCCACCACTCCGAGTGTATATACCCTGTCAAGATAAGTGGTGTTTTTTCTCGGAGGAACGATGCAGTTGGACGTGAACACGAAACAGCCGTTGAACGTTTCGAACTCGTCCACCTGCTTCCACCACGCGTTGCCGTAGTTGCCGGCGAAATGCGGATACTTCCGGAAATAGGGATAATATTGCCCCGGCAGCATTTCCGAATGTGTATAGACATCCACTCCCGTTCCCGCTGTCTGCTCGAGCAGCTCCTCCAGATCGTGCAGATCGTGGCCGGAGATAAGAATACCGGGATTATTGCGTACGCCGATATCTACTTTGGTGATTTCAGGATTGCCGTATGTACCGGTATTGGCCGAATCAAGCAATGCCATTGCCTTCACACCGCCTTCACCCATGTAAAGCACGAGTTTCACCAGTTCGTCAACCGTGATGTCGGGACGGCTCACTTCCTTAAGGACCTTCTCTATATAGGCATACACATCGTCGTCCTCATATTTCAGATTTGCGGCATGACGTGTATAGGCCGCGGCTCCTTTGGCGCCATAAATGGCAAGCTGTCTCAGGCCACGTTTATCCGGATCCGGTTCGGCAAGCACGCCTGTCACAGCTTCCAGCCGTTCATAGTCTTCGGGGCCGCCTTCTATAGTCACTTCGGGTACATCGGGAATCTTCACACCAAGCTCATGGCACTTGGCCTTAAGTTCGCGTTTCACCTGGAACGCACGCCGGATGAACCCGTCGAGCGAATCGTTGTCGAAGTTGGCATTGGTGATTGTTGTGAACAAGGCATCGATCACCTGATGGTCGGCATTCCGCTGAGGAGCGCCTGCGCCACGCAGAGCATCGTTGAGATTGGCCACGCCTCTTGTGACATAAAGCAGCAGGTCCATTCTGGCAGATGTCTCGGGCAGTTTACCGCACACTCCACGCATGGTGCAGCCGGAACCTTTGGCTGTCTCCTGACACTGATAGCAGAACATCTGAGGGGTTGTTTCCATATACTTCTGTATGATTATAAGATGATTAAGCTTTGATTTTAACGAGCATCATTTTCGAATCGGCTTTGGCCACAACGCTGTGAGGCAAACCGCCACCCATGAGCAAAAACTCACCGGATTTCAATGTGTGTGTCATATCGAGCATTGTGAACTCGATCTCCCCCTCCAGCACATTTACCATCACTTCCTCCGGAGTGGTGTGCGTGTCGAGTTTCTGACCCGCCTTGAAGGCCACAAGAGCCACACGGCCGTTGTTATTTATAAACATATTCTTGAATGCAACCCGCTCAGAAGAGCTTTCAATCTGTGTGGCAAGTTTATAGACCTCGCCAAATCTGTAGTTTGTTTCCAGCATATCGATAATAGTTTTAGTAAATAGGTTGAGATGGCAGTCACATGCTTCCATCGAAAGTAAAACGCTAATTCCGTGCCAATGGTTCAAGCATCCCAAGTGTCATCTGACATAGATTTCACCTCTGACAAAGACGTATATTTCTGTATTATACGCCGGTTACGCACGGTTATTATCAGCGATATCACAAAGACCGAAATGAAAAGTACGGCCGCACAGATGCCGAGTACAAGCAATAATGTGGAAGATATGTTCATGGCTGTTGATCTGCATGTTTGTTTAAGAGATTTACCGGACGGCTCGTGGCCTGAATACGTGGAGGGATTCGGCCGTCCATATATTTCTGCCACCCCGCAGTAAGTATGACCAAGACCAGATATACCCACGAAGGATTATTCAGGAACAGAAGTGACAGCACAAGGTTTATCACGATGTTCAAGGCTATCCAGTGCCACAATCCGGCCTTTTTCAAATCAAGATGACACGACGATAAAGAAGCCATGGTTTTCAATGTCTCCAGGCCGCTCTCGCACAGATATGCACCATAAGCAACCAGTGTGGAACACAGCAACGCCTCGACTTTTGTAAAATCGGACGAGACATGAAAAAACGCGGCAAAACTCAGCGCCGCGACCCACAGCAACGCGTGGTCGAGCGCCATTATGTATTTATGCAGAAATTCATTCTGCCCCATTGCCTTTTCAACCGGGCCGGGCGACATTGCAGACTGATATTGTGACATATGCTTAACGGTGTACATCATGTCATATCAACAATCCATCAATGCCGTTTGTTGGAATAAATGACTGCTCATTGAGCTTCATCACGGCCCTCTCACAGGCCGTCGATTCACTGTTAACAACAAATATATCCCCGATATGAAACAGATTATCCAGCTCAAACGAGCCTACGACCCTGCGTCGCCGGACGACGGCTACAGGGTGTACATCGACCGCCTTTGGCCGAGAGGTCTATCGCACGAGACTTTCCATTACGACTCATGGGACAAATCCATAGCCCCGTCGACAGAACTCCGCGAATGGTTCCATCAGGATCCCGACGGCCGATGGGATGAATTCGAGCGCAGATATAAAGCCGAACTGCTGGCCAACCCGGCATTCAGTGCGCTCAAGGAGGAGATTGCCGACAAGCCGAAAGTAACGCTGCTGTATTCCTCACACGACCAAGAGCACAACAATGCCGTGATTGTGGCCGATGCCCTCGGGCATTCTGTGTAAATAAAAAAAAGCTGTGCCGATTTTTTGAAATCATCGGCACAGCGCAACTATGAAGGGCCCTTATCTATGAACTTCGTGCGATTTCTTTTTTCTGAGATGTTTGATCCAGATATAATAGCCGGTGAGTGGGAGGCTTGCGCCCAGAAGGGCTCCAAGCAACCATAGTATGCGCGTGGCCACGCCTCCGAGACTTCCGGTATGGATTGAGTAAATCCAGCCACGCAGCTTGTCTGCTCCAACGGCATCGGAATACATTGTTGCCGGAGTGATTTCGCCGGAACGCCGGTTGAATTCATAGCGGTCAGAGGCTCGTCCGTTCCCGGTTGTCCCGAGAGTCACGGTTGCTGTTTGCAACCTTCCAATGGTGCTGTCGCAAATTACAATGAAAGAGATGGAACAGCTGCTTCGCAACAAAAATTCATACGTGTCCACCGCTCGTTCATCGTGTCGCTTTCAGCCATAGAGAAGTTCTCCAACCGGAAAATCTATATCCACGGCGTCACCAAACCCATTCCGGTGGGTCGCAAATACATCGACCTGTTCAACGGTCTGTACAGAATTTTCAAACTTAATACCCAAAAAAAACAATGAAACGAATCATTAATCTGGCGTTGCTTGTTATTGTAGCGTCACTGTCGGCTGTGGCAGTTGCCGGCATGCCCGTCAAGACATCTGACCTCCCCAAGAATGCACGTACTTTTTTGACCAAATATTTTGCCGGCGACAATGTGCGCAAGGCTGAGAAAGACCAGGGACACCGGGGAATGGAATTTGAGGTTGACCTCCAGAGCGGCGCCGAGATTGACTTCCGCGAAAACGGCGACTGGAAAGATGTGAAGGCCTCCCACGGCAAAACAGTGCCTGCCGGCATTGTGCCCGCAGCCATTGCCGATTATGTGGCAAAAAAACCACAAGGGGCAGAGCATTGTGGAAATCTCACGCAAACGTGGCGGCTATGAGGTTGAACTCTCCAACGGCACGGAACTGAAACTTACCGAGAACGGTCAGCCCATGGCTCCCCGTAATGGCGGACAGCACTCCGGCCATCACTGATTGCCCAGCCAATCTTACCATTGGCATACGGCAATTAAAGCCTCAAACCGAACTGCCGGTACATGGAAACCGACAGTTTTCAATGTTAGCTTGATTCAAAATTAATCAACGGCTTATCAACGAAAGAAACGCCCTGAAAATCAAAAAATTTTCAAGGCGCTTCTTTTTATATAATCCTGGAAGGTGATGTTACTTGGAGAGGGCGGCGAGGGTGGTGCGGAGCGTGGCAAGCTTCGATTCGGCATCGGCCTGCTTGCGGCGCTCGCCTTCAATCACGGCCGCCGGAGCCTTGCTGACGAATTTTTCGTTCGACAGTTTCTTCATCACTGACTGCAGGAAGCCTTCATAATATTTGATATCCTTTTCAATGCGGGCACGTTCGGCCTCAAGGTCAACACAGTTGCTCAGCGGCACGTCGTATTCCTGCGTGCCAACCATGAACGAAGCGGCTGTGGCATCCTTGGGTGCGTCGGCCACGATCTCACTCAGATTGGCCATCTTCACCACAAGCGAGGCAAGCGCTCCGGCAGGAGCGGCGCCACCCACGACATTGAGCACCAGTGCCTCCTTGGGCGAAAGGTTTTTCTGCGCACGCACCGCACGCACACCGGTGATAATCTCCTTGGCGCATTCCATCGAAGCAAGTATCACTTCGTCGGCACCATCGGCACCGGGCATCGTGGCGTACATGATGGATTCTCCGTCGTTGCGCTCCTTTATGTTCTGCCACAATTCCTCGGTGATGAACGGCATGAACGGATGCAGCAGACGCAGCAGGTCGTCGAAGAACGTCAGGGTGGCATCGTAGGTGGCGCGGTCCATCGGAGTGCCGTAGGCCGGTTTCACCATTTCGAGATACCAGGACGAGAACTCATCCCAGAACAGGCGGTAAACCACCATAAGGGCCTCGGAGATGCGGAACTTGCTGAAAAGGTCGTTGATTTCAGCCACCGATGCTGCCAGACGGGCCTTGAACCATGCCACAGCTGCCTGCGACGACTGCGGTTGCTCAGTGTCGGCAACTTCCCAGCCTTTCACCAGACGGAATGCATTCCAGATCTTGTTGCAGAAATTGCGGCCCTGCTCGCAAAGCGAGTCGTCATACATGATGTCGTGACCGGCGGGTGCGGCAAGCATGATACCCATGCGGACACCGTCGGCGCCGAATTTTGCTATGAGTTCCAGCGGGTCGGGCGAATTGCCGAGCGACTTGGACATCTTGCGGCCGAGTTTGTCGCGGACGATGCCGGTAAAATAAACGTTGCTGAACGGTTTGTCGCCGCAGAACTCATATCCGGCGATAATCATGCGCGACACCCAGAAGAAAATAATGTCGGGCGCGGTAACCAGGTCGGATGTGGGATAATAATATTTGAACTCCTTGTTGTCGGGTTCAAGAATTCCATTGAACAGCGAGATAGGCCACAGCCACGACGAGAACCATGTGTCGAGGCAGTCGGAATCCTGCTGCAGGTCGTCGAGCGTCAGCGAGGCATTGCCGCTCTTCTCGATGGCCTTTACAAGCGCCTCCTCCTTGGTCTCGGCCACAACGAAGCCGCCGCCGGGAAGGAAATATGCGGGGATGCGGTGACCCCACCAGAGCTGACGCGAGATGCACCAGTCCTTGATGTTGGTCATCCAGTGACGGTAAAGGTTCTTGAATTTGGCGGGCACGTATTTGATATAATCTGTCTCTACGGCTTCAAGAGCGGGTTTGGCAAGGTCTTCCATCTTTACAAACCACTGCATCGACAGCTTAGGCTCGATAACCGCGTCGGTACGTTCGGAATGTCCTACCTTGTTGACATAATCCTCCACCTTCTCCACGAGCCCTGCGGCCTCCAGATCCTCCATGATCTGCTTGCGCACATCAAAGCGGTCCATGCCCACATACATGCCACCCTGTTCGGAAATTGTGCCGTTGTCGTTAAATATGTCGATTGAAGGCAGACCATATTTGTCGCCGAGCATGTAGTCGTTCACATCGTGGGCCGGGGTAACCTTGAGGCAGCCGGTACCGAAATCCATCTCCACGTATTCGTCCATGATGATGGGGACGGCACGCCCTACCAGAGGCACAATCACTTTCTTCCCTTTCAGCCATGTGTAGCGCTCATCGTTGGGATTGACGCATACTGCAGTGTCGCCGAGAATGGTCTCGGGACGTGTGGTGGCCACAACTATATATTTGTCCTCCTCACCTTCCACCTTGTAGCGGAGATGGTAAAGGTGGCTCTGCTCCTCCTTGTAGATAACCTCCTCGTCGGAAAGCGCAGTCAGGGCCTTGGGATCCCAGTTGACCATGCGCACACCACGGTAAATCAACCCCTTGTCGTAGAGATGGCAGAACACACGGATCACACTTTTGGAGCGGATGTCGTCCATGGTGAAAGCGGTGCGTTCCCAGTCGCACGAGGCACCGAGTTTGCGCAACTGCTGCAGGATTATGCCGCCGTACTTATGGGTCCAGTCCCATGCATGCTCCAGGAATTCCTCACGGGTGAGGTCGGTCTTTTTGATGCCTTCTGCGGCAAGCTTGGCCACCACCTTTGCCTCGGTGGAAATTGCGGCATGGTCGGTGCCGGGCACCCACAGTGCGTTCTTGCCCATCATTCTGGCACGGCGGATAAGGATATCCTGTATTGTGTTGTTCAGCATATGCCCCATGTGAAGCACTCCGGTCACGTTTGGCGGCGGAATGACAATCGTGTAGGGTTCGCGTTCATCGGGCTCCGAATGAAACAGGTTGTGCTCCATCCAGTAGCCGTACCATTTGTCCTCAACCTCAGCCGGGTTATATTTAGGTGCAAGCATAAATTGTCGGTTTGGTTCTGTTGTTAAGTATGATGTATTCGATTTTGCGGCACAAAATTACTGATTTTTCAGGGATTTTTCACTAATTTTGCCACTAAGTAAGTAGTCAAATTTATTTTATATCACGGCCGGGAGTGTTTTCAGGAGATTTTCGCCCGTTGAAACATGAATGCTTACTTGATAAATGGAGACTATTGATTGTCGCGGATGCGGCATATACCAAAACTATACCAAAACACTTTATGAACAGATTCATTATCCCGTTAGCAATGAGCGCCACCCTCGTTTCCGGGCTGAGCGGATGCTGCGGCGGCGACTGCAGCCTGATCGACAAGCCCGACTTCAAGCCTGCAGACGGCACTTTTACTGTCGAGGCTCTTGAGGCTCTCGGCCGTGTGTCGGACCCTCAGGTATCGCCTGACGGCACTAAAATTCTTTATGGCGTCAGCTATGAGAGCGTTGAGCAGAACAAGAGCAACAACGAGCTCTTTGTAATGAACACCGACGGCACCGACGTGCAGCGGCTCACCCGCTCGGCCGACTCGGAAAACCAGGCCGTATGGATTGACGGCGGACGCCGCATAGCCTTCATTGCACCCAAGGACGGCAAGCCGCAGATGTGGGTGATGAATGCCGACGGAACCAACCGCCATGTGGTTACTCGCATGGAAAACGGTGTGGCAGGCTTCGCCGTTTCGCCCGACGGCACCAAAGTGCTCCTTATCTCCACCGTAAAATATGGCCGCACCGCGCAGGATGTTTATCCCGACCTCCCCAAGGCAAATGCCCGCATCATCGACGACCTAATGTACAAGCATTGGGATGAATGGGTCACCGAAGTGCCCCACCCCTTCATCGCCGATTTCACCGGCTACGGCATCAAGAACGTTGTCGACATCATGGATGGCGAGCCCTACGAATCGCCGATGAAACCACTGGGCGGCATCGAATCGTTCGCATGGAGCCCCGACAGCCGTTCGCTGGTGTATGTGTCGCGCAAGAAAACCGGTATGGAATATGCCGTATCCACCAACAGCGACCTCTATCTCTACGACCTTGCATCGGCCACCACCCGCAATCTCACCGAAGGGATGATGGGCTATGACACATATCCCCGTTTCTCGCCCGACGGCAGCCAGCTGGCATGGCTATCGATGGAACATGACGGCTACGAAAGCGACAAGAACCGCATCTTCGTGATGGACATGGCCTCCGGCACGAAAACCGACCTCACCGAAAACTGGGATTATACCGCCGATGCCATTGCATGGAATCCCGACGGGAAATCGCTCTATTTCCTTGCCCCCTATCTTGGCGTGACTCCCATTTTCTCAGTCGACACCGCCACCAAGGAGGTGCGGATGGTGACCTCGGGTGCGGATGTTGCCGACTATGCGGCGCTCGCACCGGTCGACAACAAGACCATTGTCACCATGCGTCACTCCATGCTCTACCCCAACGAGATTTTCTCCGTCACCGACGGCAAAGCCGAGCGTCTGAGCAATGTCAACACTGAACTGCTTTCGCAGCTCACCGCCCCTTCAATCGAGAAGGTGTTGGTGCCCACCACCGACGGCAAACTGATGACTACATGGGTGGTGCTTCCCCCGAATTTCGACCCCAACAAGAAATATCCCGCCATCCTCTACTGCCAGGGTGGCCCGCAGCAGGCTGTAAGCCAGTTCTGGAGCTACCGCTGGAACCTGCGTCTCATGGCATCGAACGGATATATCGTCATTGCGCCCAACCGCCGCGGCCTCCCCGGTTTCGGCACTGAATGGAACGCACAGATTTCAGGCGACTATCCCGGTCAGAACATGCGCGACTATCTGTCGGCTGTTGACTACATGAAGCAGCGTCCATACATCGACGGCGACCATATCGGTGCAGTGGGTGCAAGCTACGGAGGCTTCTCCGTCTACATGCTTGCCGGCATCCACGAAAACCGTTTCGCTGCCCTGATAGCCCATGCAGGTATTTTCAACATCGAGGCACAGTATCTTGAAACCGAAGAGATGTGGTTCGCAAACTGGGACATGGGCGGTGCATTCTGGGAAAAAGACAACGCAGTGGCTCAGCGCACATTTGCCAACTCACCCCACAAATTTGTTGACCGCTGGAACACCCCCATCCTCGTGACACACGGCGAGTTCGACTACCGCATCCTCTCATCGCAGGGCGAAATGGCCTTCAACGCAGCCCGTCTGCGCGGCGTTCCGGCCGAAATGGTGATTTTCCCCGACGAAAACCACTGGATTCTCAAGCCCCAGAACGCCATCCTGTGGCAGCGAGTATTCTTCCGCTGGCT
>DBFWRP010000090.1:0-1315 GCA_048222005.1 Muribaculaceae bacterium
GATCTTGCCGGCTTCCGTGTGCGAAGAAGAATGGATGGAGACGGAACGTAAGTTGCAGACTATGAAATATGTAATCTCGAAAGGAGGAACTGATGTATTCGGATAAGAAGAACGTGTTGCAGCTTGTTGCCTTGCTGCGTGCGCACGGCATTCGCCGGGCGGTGTTGTGTCCCGGAAGCCGTAATGTACCGTTAGTACAGGCTTTCGCCACGTGTGAGGATTTTGAATGCTTTTCGGTGACGGACGAGCGCAGTGCCGGTTTCTTCGCCGTCGGATTGGCTTTGCATGTACAGGCTCCCGTGGTGGTCTGTTGCACCTCCGGTTCGGCTTTGCTCAACCTCCATCCGGCGGTGTGCGAGGCGTTCTACCGTCGGGTACCTTTGGTAGTCGTTTCCGCCGACCGTCCGGCGGCTTGGATCGGGCAGATGGACGGGCAGACTTTGCCGCAGCCGGGTGTTTTCGGTGGCTTGGTGCGGAAGGCGGTCAACCTGCCCGAGGTACGTACCGGGGAAGATGAATGGTATGCCAACCGGCTTGTCAACGAGGCTTTGCTTGAAGTGGACCACCACGGCTACGGGCCGGTGCATATCAATGTCCCCCTTTCCGAACCGTTGTTTCAATTTACGGCGGAAGCTTTGCCTTCCGTACGGCGTATGGTACGGCGGGATATGTCCGACGAGGGACGGACTTTGTCTTTCTTCCTGAAAGAAGAGTTTCCCAAGTACCGTCGGGTTCTGGTCGTGTCGGGGCAGATGTCTTCGGACGAGGCGGCCGGTGTAGCGGCTTGCCTGTCCGGCAGTCGCGTGGCTTGGTTGGCTGAAGTGTTGGGGAATTGCCCGTCGGCTTCAGATGCGGTACGGGGCTTCGATGCCTTGTTATATGCAGCCCGTGAGGAAGACTTGCAGGCGTTGCGCCCGGACTTGGTGATTACCGTGGGCGGGCATGTCGTGTCGAAACGTTTGAAACAGTTCCTGAGGCGTACGCCTTCGTTGGTGCACTGGCATGTTTCGCCGGATGGCCTTCCGGCGGATTTGTTTTGTGCGCTGACCACGGTTGTGGAGGCTTCTCCTGCTGATTTCTTCCGTTTGTTTTTCCGGCCGGAGGCTTTGCCGTCCGGGGCGTATGCGCAGCTATGGCATGAAAGTTGTGCCCGGTTGGCCTCTCCGGAAACCGGATACTCCGAGATGTATGCCGTGCGGCGCGTGTTAGAGGCATTGCCACCCCATGCAGTGCTCCATTTGGCCAACAGTTCGGTGGTGCGCTTGGCGGAATTGTGCCGCCTGCCCGAAGGTGTGGAAGTGCAATGCAACAGGGG
>DBFWRP010000091.1:0-6757 GCA_048222005.1 Muribaculaceae bacterium
CTATCGATCAGCTTAAGGTGCTGGCCGGCCAGATTGATGTCCCGGTGTATACGGAGGATGGGAACAAGAATCCTGTGGAGATTGCGAAAAACGCCATTTCATATGCCAAAGAGCACCATCTTGATCTTGTGATTGTCGATACAGCCGGACGTCTGGCTGTCGACGAACAGATGATGGATGAGATCGAGGCCATAAAGAAAGCCATCAAGCCGCAGGAAACCCTATTCGTCGTCGATTCGATGACTGGTCAGGATGCGGTCAACACCGCAAAGGAGTTTAATGACCGTCTGGATTTCGACGGCGTCGTGCTCACCAAGCTTGACGGTGATACACGAGGTGGTGCAGCCCTTTCAATCCGTACGGTTGTCACCAAGCCAATCAAATTTGTGGGTACCGGCGAGAAGCTTGATGCCATCGACCTGTTCCATCCCTCGCGTATGGCCGACCGTATTCTCGGCATGGGTGATATTGTATCGCTCGTTGAAAAGGCCCAGCAGCAGTTCGATGAGAAGAAGGCTCGTGAGCTTCAGCGCAAGATTGCCAAGAATGAGTTCAACTTTAACGACTTCCTTGGACAGATTCAGCAAATCAAGAAGATGGGCAATCTGAAAGACCTTGCCGCCATGATTCCGGGCGTGGGTAAAGCGCTCAAGGATGTGGAGATTGACGACAATGCTTTCAAGGGAATAGAGGCAATAATCAGTTCGATGACGGAGAAAGAGCGCGTGAATCCCTCGATTATCAATGGTTCCCGCCGCAGGCGCATCGCCGCAGGTTCTGGAACTTCTCTGCAGGAGGTGAACCGTCTGCTCACTCAGTTCGAACAGACCCGAAAGGTGATGAAGGCTGCCACATCGATGAAGAATCCCATGCAGATGATGCGCAATATGCGCCGTCGCTGAGGCAGGCAACGCTTTTCTTCAATTTACATTTCGACAGACTTAACTTATTTCTAATATAGCAACAACATGGAACTGATCGACGGAAAAAAGGTCGCAGCTGAAATCAAGCAGGAAATTGCTGCTGAAGTGAACCGGATGATTGCCGACGGGAAACGCCGTCCGCATCTTGCCGCCATGCTTGAGGGACATGACGGTGGAAGCGAGACCTATGTGGCAAACAAGGTGAAAGCCTGTGAGGAATGCGGTTTCACCTCGACCCTGATCCGATTTGAGGATGATGTGACCGAAGAGACCCTTCTTGCCGAGATTGAGAAGCTCAACAACAATCCTGAGGTCGACGGTTTCATAGTACAGCTCCCGTTGCCGAAACATATTTCGGAGCAGCGGCTTATCGAGGCAATCGATTATCATAAGGATGTCGACGGTTTCCATCCTATTAATGTGGGCCGTCAGTCAATCGGGCTGCCATGTTTCCGCAGTGCGACACCTGCCGGCATCATGACACTGCTTGAACGTTACGGCATCGTGACTTCCGGAGCCAATTGTGTTGTTCTCGGCCGCAGTAATATTGTTGGCAAGCCGGTGGCATCGCTTCTCATGCAGAAGGCAAATCCAGGCAATGCCACGGTGACCGTGTGTCACCGCGACACAAAGAACCTCAAGGAAATTTGCCGCAATGCCGACATTCTGATTGCCGCTATGGGGCGTCCGAATTCAGTTACCGCAGATATGGTGAAGGACGGCGCTGTAATAGTGGACGTAGGCACTACTCGTGTACCCGATGCATCGCGCAAAAGTGGCTTCCGTCTTTGCGGTGATGTGGATTTTGAGGCTGTGGCACCAAAATGTTCGTACATTACACCTGTGCCTGGTGGCGTTGGGCCGATGACCATCGTTTCGCTGATGCTCAACACGCTGCTGGCCGCCAAGCATGAGGTATATGCCTGACATATAGCAATTCCGTCTCGCTGTTTTTTACAATCTCTCCCGCTATGAACGAGGCTGTTCTGGCCATAGTGCTCAAACTGACATTGGCGCTTACCGCCGATGCTGAGGCCACGTTGCTTTTTGCCGGTGATGCCATGATGCATCAGGCTCAGATAGATGCTGCCAGAACCCCGACGGGAGGGTATGATTATTCAGGGTGTTTTCTTCCTGTACGCCATATCGTGGAGGATGCCGATTATGCGGTTGTGAATCTCGAGACTCCATTGGGGAAGAACCGCTTTACAGGCTATCCATGTTTCAATGCCCCGGTCAGTTATGCCGAGGCATTGAAGGAGGCGGGGTTCGACCTTTTTCTTACAGCCAACAATCATACTCTTGACCGCCGCGACGCCGGTCTTCATCACACTATTACGGCGCTCGACAGTCTTGGTGTGCCGCATATCGGAACATATCACGATGCATCCAGCCGCCAAAAGAGTGTGCCCTTTGTAACAACAATCAAAGGTTTCAGGATCGGTTTTCTGAATTATACTTACGGAACCAACGGCATCTCCATTCAGAAGGAGGCTGTGGTGGATTATATAGACCGGGACAGGATTGCCGCCGATGTCAAAGCAGCGCGTGAGGCAGGCGCGGAGCTTGTTGCGTGTTGTATGCATTGGGGCAACGAATACGAATTACTCCCTTCAGATTCGCAAAAGTCTTTGGCGGAATTTCTTAAATCGCAAGGCGTTGAACTGATTATCGGCGGTCATCCGCACGTGGTGCAGCCTTACCGGATGTTTACCGATACAGTGAGTGGACGGAAGGGAGCGTTGGTGTACTCGCTGGGTAATTTCATCTCCAATATGAAAACACGCGACACACGCGGGGGAGCGTTGGCCTGTGTGAAACTCCGTCGCGACAGCATCGGGACGGCGGTGGTAGATACAGTGCGCTATGAGTTGGTCTACACTGTGCCTCCGTCCGGACGCCAACGGAATTTCGTGGTTTATCCTATCGACAGCGTGCCGGCGCAGTGGCGCCAAGGTGCATCTGCATTCCGGGCAGCCCTGAAAAAATAATTTTGAACACACTCGGATTGGAATAGAGTCAAGAGGCATAACGCATAACGGTTGGGAATGTTGATAATCTGAAATGCCATGTCGGTAACTGGACGGGTCGGGCAGATGTAGTGATAAATATTTTCGCTATATTTGCATGAAATTATGTAACGAGGGTGTTGCACAACCTCAAAATGAAGGACGTACAGACCGTGCGTCCCTACATCATTGACCGAAATACCGCAGTTTTGCAACATCCTCAATTGCATCATGTAATCACATCTGACACAAATGCCTTTCCCATCCCAGACTGATAGCCCACAGCGCAACTTTACGCCCAGACAACCGAAAAAAGACTCAATGTACGACACCGGCGGACGCCTTGCCCCGCGTGACACGGAGGTCGAAGAGGCTGTGCTGGGTGCGCTCATGCTTGAAAAGGACGCCTATACAACTGTCTGCGACCTGTTGAAGCCGGAAAGTTTCTATGACCCCCGGCATCAGCTGATTTATACTGCCATACAGCAGCTTGGTGCGAGTCAGCAGCCTATCGACATGCTTACCGTCACCGAGCGTCTGCGAGCCAACGGTGACCTTGAAAAGGTTGGCGGCCCCATTGTAGTGTCCCAGCTTACCGCCAAAGTGGCATCGGGCGCTCATGTGGAGTTTCATGCGCGGATTGTGGCTCAGAAATATCTGGCCCGCGAACTGATAAATTTCGCATCCGACATAGAAGGGAAAGCCTTTGATGAAAGCAATGACGTGGACGATCTGCTGCAGGAGGCCGAAGGGAAGCTGTTTGAGATTTCGCAGCGAAACGTTAAAAAGGATGTTACGCAGATCGACCCCGTTGTGGCTCAGGCTATCGAGCAGATTGAAGCTGCGGCAAACAGGGAGAGCGGTCTATCGGGCCTTGAGACCCAGTTCCACGAGCTCGACAAGCTGACATCCGGCTGGCAGAATTCCGATCTTATCATCATAGCCGCACGTCCGGCCATGGGTAAAACGGCCTTTGTGCTGTCCATGGCAAAGAATATGTCGGTGAACGTGAACACTCCGGTTGCAATTTTCTCCCTTGAAATGAGCAACCTGCAGCTGGTGAACCGTCTTATAAGTAATGTGTGTGAAATCGAGGGTGAGAAAATCAAGAGCGGACGCCTCACCGATGCCGACTGGGACAAGTTGATGAGTGGTGTCAAGGGGTTGTATTCCGCGCCTCTTTATATAGATGATACCCCTTCGCTGTCGATTTTCGAACTGCGGACCAAGGCGCGCCGTCTGGTCCGGGAGCATCAGGTCAAGATTATAATCATTGACTACCTTCAGCTCATGAACGCCTCGGGCATGAAGTTCGGTTCGCGCGAGCAGGAGGTCAGCATGATTTCGCGTTCGCTGAAACAGTTGGCCAAGGAACTTAACATCCCCATCATAGCACTTAGTCAGCTCAACCGTTCTGTCGAGACCCGTGGCGCCGACAATCAGAGCAAACGTCCTCAGCTGAGCGACCTTCGTGAGTCGGGGGCCATCGAGCAGGACGCCGATATCGTATGTTTCATTCACCGTCCGGAATATTATCTGCACAGCGGCGAGGATGCCGAAGGCAACGACATCCGCGGTCTGGCCGAATTCATTGTAGCCAAGCACCGTAGCGGTAAGGTGGATGATGTGAAGATGCGTTTCGTAAGCCGTTTTGCCCGTTTCCAGAATTGGGATGAGAATACCCTGACCACACGTCATATCGTGGGCTCGCGTCTCAATGGCGGCGGCGACGAGCAGGGTGGAGCCCCCGATCCGTTTGCCGGACCGCCCACACCCTTTTCTGGCGGAACCGCCGACATTACTTCCGATGATGGAGCACCTCCATTCTAACGACTTATAATATCTTTGATAACCAATATAATCGTTACCAGTTTACATAACCTGCTGCAGAGATGAAGACAATCGACAGAGAGACAGTACAGCGCATTCTCGACACAGCCAACATTGTGGAGGTCGTGAGCGATTTTGTGCATCTGCGCAGGCGTGGTGCGAACTATATCGGATTGTGTCCGTTCCACAGCGAACGCACCCCCTCGTTCTCCGTATCGCCATCTCGCGGCATTTGCAAGTGTTTCAGCTGCGGCAAAGGTGGCAGTCCGGTCAACTTCATCATGGAGCATGAACAGCTCACCTACTGGGAGGCTCTAAGGTGGCTGGCCAACAAATATCACATAGAAATTCAGGAGCACGACATTACCGACGATGAGCGGCGCGAGATGAACGACCGCCAAGGGATGATGGCGGCGAATGATTTCGCTATGGCTCATTTCGAGCATAATCTGCAGGACACTGCCGACGGCCGGGAAATAGGTCTGGCGTATTTCAGGGAACGAGGCATTAACGACTGGGCTATAAAACGATTCCATCTCGGATATTCACTCGACAAACGTAACGACCTGCTGAACGCAGCCAAGGAAGCCGGTCTGAATGAAAAATATCTGGTTGATACAGGGCTTTGCATCCGCACGGACCGCGGTGACCTGTATGACCGTTTCAAAGCGAGGGTGATGTATCCTGTATTCACCATCTCCGGCAAGGTGGTGGCCTTCGGTGGCCGCACCTTGCGCAAGGACAAGGAGGTGGCAAAATATGTGAACTCACCCGAATCACTTATCTACAGCAAAAGCCGTGAGCTTTATGGCCTGTATCAGGCCAAGCAGGCTATTGTTAAAAAAGACAAGTGTATCCTTGTGGAAGGCTACATGGATGTGATATCCATGCATCAGCAGGGGGTGGAGAATGTCGTGGCCTCGTCGGGAACTTCGCTAACCCAGGGGCAGATACGGTTGATACACCGGTTTACCGAGAATGTCACTGTAATCTACGACAGCGACCCTGCCGGTATAAAGGCATCGCTGCGAGGAATCGACCTGTTACTGGCTGAGGGGTTGAATATCAAGGTGCTCCTTTTGCCTGATGGAGATGATCCCGATTCATTTGCCCAGACACACACATCCGAGCAGGTTGAGGATTATCTGCAGCAGAATGAGGTGGATTTCATCAAGTTCAAGATGGATATTCTGCTGAAGGACTGCGATAACGATCCTGTGAAGCGCTCCAAGGTGCTTGGCAGCATATTGCAGTCGATAGCGAATATCCCGGTGGAACTTACACGTTCGTTCTATGTAAAAGAATGTGCGTTGAGATTCGGCATTCAGGAGGCTGTTCTTTTGCGTCAGCTTAAAGCTGACATAGCAAAAGTGCGGGAGAACGCGGCAAAAAACGAACAACGTCGGGAAGCCGTTGCATCGATAGGCGATTCCGGGGAAACCAATGCTGAAGCCCGGTCGGCAGGTGATGCGCCGGTGTCGGCTGAGAATATGGAAGTGCAACCGGCTGCGAATGTTGTCGGTGCGTCGCACGAGGCATCCGCACATGCCAGCGTGCTTGAGCCGCAGGAGAGGGCTCTGTTGCGTCTTGTTGTAAAATACGGGATGCTCCCATTCTGTGAGTCGCAGGAAGGAGAGGGCGGCAATCCCATCAATGTGCTTGAGTACATAAGGGAGGACCTGGAGGTGGACAATATGTCGTTTTCAAATCCGGTTTTCGCCCGGATATATGCAGCGGCGCAGGCCCTGTACGATGAGGAATGGAGCGGTGCATATGCAGTGCATTACGAGCAGGCTCTCATGCGCAGGACGCAGACCGAGGAAGAGGGGAGAGCTCTGTTGCAGAAAACGGCAAAAACCACAGAGGAGATAAACACCGGTGAAATCAAACTGAAGGATCGGTGCGACGCCCAGTTTGCTGCCGATCTGCAGGAATTCGCACTTAATTTTCTTGTGCGGAACCTGATTTCGCATCCCGACGATGAGATGCGTAGGG
>DBFWRP010000092.1:0-2624 GCA_048222005.1 Muribaculaceae bacterium
ATAAACCCGCAAAGACCCATAGCACAGTAAATCATTATACCCGAAAGGGTAGTTTAGGGGGAGCAAATATGAAGAAACGGATCATCAGTGCTCTGCTGACAGTGCTCATGGTCATGTCCCTGTTCACGGGGCTGTCCGTAAGCGCTTACGCAGACGACGAAAATCCTCAGGTGGTCGAGTACACCCTCAAGGCCGGCGACTATGTCCTTAAACTCTGCCAGGCACAGGGCATCAACTACTTCACCTGCAAGGATGCTATTATAAAGCTCAACGGGCTGAAGAGTGAAAACGACTTCAGGTTCCTGGCCGTGGGCAGAGTGATCAAGCTGCCTGCGACTGACGCTGCGGCTCTGAACATCATTGCCAGCGGCAGTACCGGCACCGGCACCGGTTCTACCGGTTCTACCGGTACCACAACGGGAACCGTCAGCGCCGCAAAGGGCAGCGACAGTGTCGCTTATTATCTGATCCCTTACACGATCCAGCGCGGCGAGACCGTTGCGGGCATCTGCAACTCTCTGGGCATCAGCTTCACCAACTATGCCGATCAGATCAAGAAGCTCAACAACATCTCCAGCTGGAACAAGGTCGCTGCGGGCAAGACTCTGCTTCTGCCCTCGCCCAAGGCTCCGGCAGTCGGCACTACCTGCTATCAGGTCGTGGCGCATAAGATAGGCTCAGGAGAGACCGCTTACAACATGGTCGCAAGCTACGGTGTTGACTATGGCCAGAACACCAAGCTGCTTCAGGCGCTGAACAACACCAGCAACCTTGCAAAGGTCAGGGCCGGCAGCACCTTCTACATTCCTGTAGTCACTACCATTACTGCCAGCAGCACCGGCAATACCGGCAATACGGGCAACACCGGAAACAGCGGCAATACTGGTAATACCGGTACCGGCAGCGGCAACAGCGGCAATAACAACAGCGGCAACAACAGTGGTAACAACAACAGCACCAAGAAGTACAGCATTACTCCCAATATCAACACCGCTTACGGTACCATGACCTTCTATGTCAATAACGCCACCGTCAGCTCCGCTGCAGCAGGCGATAAGGTCACGGTCGACGTCAATACCACTGATGGTAAGGCGATAAGCAGTCTGGTCGTCAAGCATGCCGACGGCAGCGCCGACGTCAAGCTTGAGGGCAACACCTTCATCATGCCCGGCTGCAACGTCCGCGTAGATGCCGAGATCAACAGCGGCTACGATATCAATATCGAGAGCAACTATCCTACGATCACCGCAGCTACCGTAAGCGGCGTTTCCGCAAGCTCCGCTTCTCAGGGCGCGAATGTCAAGATAGTCAGCACCGACCCCGGCTACATGGTCGATTCAGCGACTGTTTACTACTCTACCTGGCTAGGACTGAAGAAGTTTGTCACCGTGAACGACGCGATGTGCTTCATCATGCCGGCAGCCAACGTCACCGTAAAGGCGACTCTCAAGGCTGTGCCTACATATAACTTCTACAGAGCCGACTGTGTCAACGGCAGCTTCGACCTTCAGGTAAACGGCTTCAGCGCGAGCAAGGCCGCAAAGGGCGCTCAGGTCACCATCGTCTGGAAGGCAATGGATGGCTACACTCTGTCCGGCATCTCTGTTACCGAGAAGAAGACCGGCACGTCTGTCAGCGTTCTCAACAATTCCTTCACCATGCCCGGCTGTGACGTCGAAGTCAAGCTGACCTTTGGTAAGACCGATAACGCGATCGTTATCAATGCTGTCGAGGGCGGCATACTCAACGCCTACGACACCAATGGAAATTCCATCACTGAAGCAAAGACCGGTGACCTTATCACCATCAAGCTGAAGGACGGCTCGAGCGAAGCAGGATACGGCAATAAGTTCAACCTGACCGTTACCCGCAACGCTGACGGCAACCTTGTTACGACCGCTCCTGCAAACGGCCCTGCCGAGGAGTACACCTTTACCATGCCTGCGGGCGGTGTTACGGTCGACGGACAGTTCATCGGCGACAATAAGGAGATCAGTGTCACATTCAACGGCGGCAGCAACGGCAATACCATCATTGTCAATGACGCACGGTTCACCGAGGACGGAAAGGTGAAAGCCGCAGTCGGCAGCAAGGTCATCCTTGGCACGCTGGCAAGAGACGGCTATGCATTCAACAGGTTCGAAGTATCTGTTGACGGCGAGTATAACGTCGAGCAGAGCGAGCTTGCAAACGCTCAGGGCTATATCCTCATGCCTAACGGCGCTGTGTCTGTCGAGGCATTCTTCGTGGCAGACGCGATACCTCTTGAGGCCGCATCCATCAGAGGCAGCGGCGATGTAAGCTATCAGGTTTCTACCACCGGCAAGGACGGCGAGTACAAGACCGCCTGCAGCAGCAAGGTCGGCGATTGGGTCAAGATCATTGTCAAGCCCAGCAATGCTGGCTTCGTCGTACCTGACAACGCTATTCTGGTTACCGACAAGGCAACCGGAAAGTCTGTTAAGCTCATAAAGATCGATAACACCAGCTATATATTCCAGATGCCTTCTCAGGGCGTGGATGTCTCTGTAATCCTGGTCGGCGACCCGCACAAACTCACGCTCAAGACCATGAATGCGGATAACAACAGCGCAGATCTCCAGGGCAAGAGCTTGTGGCAGATC
>DBFWRP010000093.1:0-2017 GCA_048222005.1 Muribaculaceae bacterium
TATCTAAGGCGGCCGCAAAAAATCACATCTGCAAACGGGCTGTCGCGTCGGCTGGCCGGCAATCAATCGCTTACAAGTGTGACAACCGAACGTGCAGGCACCGGGACATTCCCGCAGGCATATTCGCCGACATATTTCAGATTGCTGCGCGACGATGTCTCGTAACATTTGAAACGCGACAAGCGGCGCCCGTCCGGGAGATGCTTCACGTCAACTGCCACTGTTGCAGGTGATTCCCCGTAGTTGACTATCACGGTTACAAACCGGCCGGTAGCCTTGTCGACATAGGCCGATGACATGAGCCCGCGACCATCCTCCTCGCCTTGGCCCGCTTCCGGAGCCAGACGCACCATTCCGGGGCGTACGAAGAAGCTATAATTGCCCAACGCCCACATATACTTAGATGGCAGGAATGCTCCGTCGGTTTTCCCATCCTTGGTGAAATCTACCGACGTTGCCTTCCAGGGATGATGAAGTGTGTCCTCGTCGCCGATCCAGATAAGGGCATCCTTGTAGTTGGCCTCCGACAAGGCTGTCCACGATTGCCAGGACGATGCTTCGGCAACTGTCAGGTCGTAATGTATGACGCGGGCGATATAGAGGGCCAGATCCATCCCCGGATCACGCTGTCCCCCTCCATCGGGATTGTCTGGATTCTGCTCCATCGGACAGTATTCCGTCTGCCAGTAACCGTAGCCCGACGGCAAAGCCTCACGGAGTTGCCGGCGTGTGGTCACAAGGGTGTCGAGCGGCCATGTGCTCCAGTAGGAATGTCCGCTGACAATTTTCGCCACACTTGCACAATCGCCGACGTAATTCTTTCCGGCCGGAGTGAACATGTCGGCAATCTGATTGTCGCGCATCGGTTTGTCAGTATTCTTTCTGTACAGGTAACGGATGTCGGCGGCTTCACCGAAAACCACTTTCGTATGCGCCTTGCGCCGCGACAGTTCCTGGTCAAGCATACGTATGAGTGTGGCGCACTCACTGTTGGTGGCCTGCATCCCTTCCTGACGGCTCACCACCCACTCCCACTGAGGCTCGTTGATTGGACTGAGGTAGTCTATGTCAAGACGGCTGCACACTTCGGCCATGAAGGCGGCATAGTCGCGGTACTTATCGGGTCTTATGTTCGCATATGGTGTATTCTCGCTGGCCCGCGCCATCCCGTTTTTGGTCATGAAATATGGAGCGGTGATGGAGAACCCGAGAATATAGGGCACTCCCCTTTGGCGTGCTGCCTTTATGAACCACTGCTGACCGGCCTGTTTCGACCAGTCCCATTCTCCATCCTGATCGAGGAAACACTCAGTGCGGCGCCAGGGGGAGTCAACTCCGCTCGAATCGCCACGTTCATGGCTTCCCGAACCGATATTGAACCTCCACAGTGTCAACCCTATGCCGCGCGGCGAACCGGAGGCGTCTGTTTCCGAACTGAACAGAAGGTCGGCTATGGCATTACGCTTTTCATCGGGCCAGCAGCCCACATACTGTGCGCGCCAGCAGTCGGAGGCGCCGAAGCTATGGATAGTCTGGCGTGGGGAATCATAGTCGAAAACCAACTTTACAGGACTGCCCGCGCATAAGGCAGCCGTGCAGGCAAAAAGCATCACAACAGTAAGGATTATTTTTTTCATGGCTCGAAGATAATTAAAGACATGCAGAATTCCAGGGTATGCTCAGTCTATGGCTATGTGGCATCCGGGGGTCATGGCTGTTTGCGGAATGAACCCGGGGGAGTCTCTTCAAAGTTACGCATAATCCGGACGATAATCAATTCACTACGCCACCATGTATCCGACAATTCACGTTCTGCCCCCAGATGTTTCAACTGGTGAAACATAGGTGAAACATTTCCCCAAATTAGCCAATAAAAGGGTCAAGACGAATTTTCGGTGCAAGAAATTTAACAGCTCAATATGACAATGCTTTCAACAACTTGTAGGGACATGCCTTTGGCATGTGAAATAGCTTTGATTCCCTGGATATTAGCACACGCCTGATTCACATGCCAAAG
>DBFWRP010000094.1:0-5435 GCA_048222005.1 Muribaculaceae bacterium
AATCTTCTTACATAAAATTTCCGACTTTAGCTTCCGGCATTCAACCATTTTTTCTTACGAAGTGTTATAGTATCAAAACAAGCAACAAAGTTTCACAAAATATCTATATTATGAAGACCTTATCATTTAATTTTTGGGGACAGACCAAGTATTGGTGGATTGTCCTGCTCGTAGGGATACTTATGGTGCTCGGTGGTTTTGCCTATTGGTTCTGGCCTGCTGCCGGATTTGCTGTAGCGTCACAGATTTTCGGATGGTTGCTCATATTGGCCGGCGTTGTTCAGCTTTGCGTGTCGGCTGGTGTAAACCGTCCGCGCGGATGGGGATGGTGGCTTGCCGGAGGCGTAATCGACATGTTCGTCGGCTTTATGCTCGTGCGCAGTGTCATTCTGTCTGAGATTGTATTCCCCTATTTCCTGTCGGTAGTGTTTATTTTCTGGGGTATCGCCTCTATCATAGCGTCTGTGGGCACCCGAGCCAACCGCTACTGGTGGATGTATCTCATCAACGGCATCCTGTTGCTTCTCATCGGTTTCTTCTTCCTTGAGGCCGGTTACCTTCAGGACATGATGATGGTAAGCTTCCTCACGGCGCTCGCATTCATCTACTGGGGCTTTACCGTAGCTATGGTAAGCTATGATATGAAGCCTATAGAGAAATAAAATCTGTCAGGCTCTCACCATTCCTCTATGCCTGATGTAAATTTGTAGTGGGCATGAGGAATCAAGAACCAACGAATATAAAACCGGCCTCCGGAACGACGCTTTTAAAGAAAAAGCTGTTGCCGGAAGCCGGTTTTAACAGATTTTATTGACTGCTGGCAGTAATGATTGGACTATTTAATGTGAAGTTTACTATCTTTGTAAGAAATGCGAAAAACGGTTGCCGGCAATGTTGACAGCCGGGGCTGCCTTAATTAAAATAAGACAGTGATAATTAAACCTTAAACCGTATGCATTGTCTAAATAGTATCGTACGTCGGATGGCTCCGACGCATTAAGTAGATAATTATTTCTCAATTAAGGAGGAAATACGATATGAACATCAATTCTCTTTTCCCACGTCTTGCCGTAGTCTCGGCTCTTGTTATGGCAGGTGCCGTCGTGGCATCCGGTCAGAGCTACTATGACGACGACATTTATTATGATGCCTCAAAGGCTTCGAAAAAAGAGGCAAAGCAGTCAAAACAGACCAAATCAAGCAATAGAACCGGCAATTCTTCCACCCAATTGTACTACGACGGCGCTCAATATGTGCCCTGGAACAATGTGGGTGAGTATCAGAGTGCCGACCAGTATCAGGCCTCAGACACATCAACACGTGATGTGGATGAATATAACCGGCGGTATGCAGGTGTAAGTGAGTCACGTTCCAACGAACCCGATTCAATCACGTTGCAGCAGTTTGAGGCAATGAGCAACACCCGTAAACTTGCGCGCTTCCAGAATTCCGATGTGGCCTCACAGGCTTATGCTCAGTCGGAGTATGATGATGCAGGATATTATGCCGATGGCTATGCCAACGGTTACGGGCAACCTGTGACCACTATCAATCTGAATGTGGTGGGCGGTTACCCGTACTATGGCTATCCATATTATGGCTACGGATATTATGGTTCACCCTGGTACTGGAACCGCTGGGGATATGATCCCTGGTGGGGTCCCTCCTGGAGCTGGAACTGGGGTTGGGCCGGGCCGTCCTGGAGTTGGGGCTGGAGCTGGGGTGGCCCCTGCTGGGGTCCATCATGGGGACCATCCTGGGGTGGCGGATGGCATGGCCGTCCTCACTATACATCGTCAGGAGCGTTCGCGCCCAACAGCACCCGACGTCCTTCCGGAAACTCCTACCGCAACATGAGCAATTCCGGCACAACCTACCGTTATGGCAATTATAGTGGCGGCAACCGGACAGGCAACTCCTCTGCGCGCCCCGGCAATAGTGTGTCAACCAGCCGTCCGGGCTATCGTCAGCCCATCGGCTCGCCCTCGGTGAATAATGGTGGTACGCGTGGCCGCAATGTAGGCACATATAACCAGAACAACAACTATAACAGCAACAGCAACCAGAGCACCTACCGATACAATTCCAACAGCAGCAATTACAATAGAGGCAGCAGCTTCGGTTCCGGTTCCCGCGGTTCGTCGAGCGGCAGCTTCGGCGGCAACCGTGGCGGTTTCTCAGGTGGCAACCGTACCGGTGGCGGAGGCGGCGGACACCGCGGACGTTGATTTCGCCTCCATAGCCAAGCTTAATATCAAAACTACAACTAAACAACTATAGCAATGAATAAATTCGGATATATGGCCATTGTCGCTGCATTACCTTTATCGGTATCGGCGCAAAGTGCCGTCGATGCATATACTCTGTCGCAGAATGAGACCCGTGGAACGGCCCGCTTCATGGCTATGGGTGGCGCCTTTACAGCTCTTGGTGGCGACCTCAGCACCCTTAACCAGAATCCGGCCGGCATAGGCGTCTACCGTAGCAGCGAGGTTGGATTCACACTTGATGTCAACCTCATGAATGCCAAGAGTTCAGGTATAAGCCAGGGCTCATCGTGGGACAGGACACATGTGGATGTCAACAATTTCGGCTATATCGGCACATATAATCTTAACAACTCGGTGATGCAGACATTCTCGTGGGGTGTATCCTACGGGCGCGTCAAGTCGTTCGACCGTCAGTACCGTGGAGCAGGCATGCCACTTGCATCTTCGTTGTCAAATTATATCGCGCTGATGACAGACGGCACCGACCCATACCGTATGATGTTCTATGACAAGCAATCCGACGTGCCCGACGGTCTGAACATCCGTGCGCCATATAATCCCTATCGTGATTCACGCATAAACTGGCTGAGTATTCTCGGATTCAGTGGTGGCATTGTCAATCCGGTTGTGGCTGCAGAACCGCTGCCCGATGGGACTTCCGAGGCATATCTGACTGATATTTACAATGGTTTGTTCCAGCACCCTGACAATGGTATAAGCGGCAACCCGACAACAGGCGTCGGCGAGTTTATGGTGCAGGAACGCGGTTATGTCGACGAGTATAACATCAATTTTGGTGGTAATCTGGCCAATACAGTTTACTGGGGACTTGGCATCGGAATCACCGACTTGAACTATGAGCAGTCCACTTACTATTCGGAAACCCTTACAAGTGCAAACGTACCAGTAGGAGACCCCATCGACGGTATAACCGAAGGAAATTGCGACTGGGAACTGAACAACTGGAAGAAGATTTCCGGCACAGGTGTAAACCTGAAATTAGGCTTAATTTTCAAACCGGTCAATGAATTCCGTCTTGGCCTTGCAGTTCACACTCCCACATGGTACTCTCTGTCAACCTCCTACTACGGCAATGTCCTCTTTGGTTCTGAATATGGTTTTCAGGCTGACCAGAGCACCGACACAGCTGATGGTTCATGGAATCTGACTTCGCCATGGAAGCTTATGGTTGGTGCAGCCGGTGTTATAGGAGGTCGCGGCATTATCAGTGTTGATTATGAATATGATGCCTATGGCAACATGAAGACTTCGGATGGCGGTGGCGATTTGGAGTATTTCAATCAGGACATCAAGAACTATTTCCAGGCCTCAAACACTCTGCGTGTCGGAGCGGAATTTCGTGTCACTCCGCAGTTCAGTCTGCGTGCCGGCTACTCATATTCTTCAACCAATGTCAAGAATGAAGTGGCAGACGGTGCAGTCGAGGTGGTTACTGTAGGGACCAATCCAGCCTATACACTGGATAACGATATCAACACTGTATCGGCCGGTCTTGGCTACCGTACGGGCGGTTTCTATGCCGATTTTGCCTTTGTGCACCGCAACACCTCATCCACCTACCATGCATTCTCCTCTTTTGAGGATTACAACGGCAAATGGATTGATTCTCCCAAGGCAAAAATGGACTTTAACTCCAATCAGCTTGTATTCACAGTTGGTTACAAATTCTGATTGTCACATAAACAAAAACGCAGAATGGCGTGCCAAAGTGGCGCGCCATTCTGCGTTTAGGAGGGTACTGAATCGGAGGCTTCATATTGAAGCTAAAAGGATATATGCCGATGTAATTGCAGCCACGGAATACAATATTGTCAGTACGGTTACTGGCAATCTCCGTGCATGCCCATCCTCGGTCGTTTTAGCCGTAGGAATTGTGAACAGCGGTTTACGCAGCTGCAAGGCAATAAGGCTGTGCCATGTCGTTACCTTCATCCCGTGCCGGATTGAGTGAAGATCGATACCACGTGCCACGAGGAAACTCAGGCAGCCGAAAATACTGCCGATAACCGCCCCTGTGAGCAGATCGCCGGGATAATGAACGCCAAGATACAGGCGCGTGTATGAATTCAACATGGCCCAAGTAAAGATGAATATGCGAAATCCCCGGTTGGCAATCAGCATTGACATGAACGATGCAAGCGCAAACGAATTGGCCGAATGGCATGAGGGAAATCCATATGATCCGCCTCTGTAGTCATCCACCACTCTTGTAAGCGCCGACAATGGATTCTCGGGATTAGATGGACGCAGGCGTTCAATGGCGGGACGTATGATTGATGCGCAAGTCTGGTCGGTGAGTGTGATGGCGGCTGCGATTGCCAGAAGGTAAATGAATGCAGACTTGTTGCCGCATGTCCTGATTATTACGAGCAGCAGGGCCGCATACATGGGAATCCACATGAAGCGCCCGGTGAACAGCATCATCACATTGTCCATATATGATGCATGCATGTTGTTGAAGAACAGGAATACGGATGTATCGAGTTGGTTTAGATAATCAATCATAATGTTTGATATTTGTCACTTGTTGTCAGTTATAATGCCGACATGGCCTCATAGCTCAGTTGCAGGTATGCTTTTGCCGCTTCTTCCCTTTCCGGCGTGATGGCGGGATTGAATGTATTCGGACCGATGTTGTAGATAATCAGTCCGGAATCATCCACGATGCCGAAAAGCTCAGTTTCGGAAAAAACTCCGTAGTGAGCTTTGCCTCTGTCAAGCAAATCCCGGCTGAATGGGAAATCTGAGGAATCTATGCCGAGCGCAGAGAGCAATGTGGCTGCTATATCTGTCTGTGATCCTGGTGTATCCACGGATGTGTGCTGACGGTTCAGTGCACCACCCACCATTACGAACGGTACGTGGTGACGTGCTTCCGGTTCCGGAAGATCCAAGGGCCACGCTCCAAGGTGGTCGGGAACAATGGCTACCAGCGTGCAGCCCCAACGGCCGGAGGCGCGCAGGCTGTCGACAAATGCCATCAGGCAACTGTCAGTATAAGCGAATGCGTTTTTTTGAGGGGAAGAGGCAAAGCACGGATTCTGATATGGAACCTCGAACGGCTCATGGCTGCTTGAAGTCTGGATCACCGTGAATTGCGGGCGGTCAGGTCGGTTTACGGCAAAATCGGCCAGCGCACGGGTG
>DBFWRP010000095.1:0-7067 GCA_048222005.1 Muribaculaceae bacterium
CTTTGGCATGTGAATCAGGCGTGTGCTAATATCCAGGGAATCAAAGCTATTTCACATGCCAAAGGCATGTCCCTACAAGTTGTTGAAAGCATTGTCATATTGAGCTGTTAAATTTCTTGCACCGAAAATTCGTCTTGACCCGATTTTTTGGCAACTTTGCTTCAACTAATACCTGAAAACAATGGGCGTTAATATTCAGTTTTCTCAATCATATCATTGGCTGAGTTCGTGGATCTTGGCGAATGTGATTCAACTTTCGACCCAGGATTTCTGCGACCGGTTCGTGGATTATCGCATGGATCCCGGACGCCGTCTGTATGACCAGATGGTGATGGCTGCCAGGTGCGGTGTGGCAAATATCGCCGAAGGGTCAGCCAGACATTCCACTTCGGTAGAAACGGAAATGAGGCTGCTCGACGTGGCCAGAGCAAGTTTCGACGAACTGCAGGGCGACCTGTTTAATTTTCTGCTGCGCAGAAATGGCGACGTATGGTCCATCGGCAATCCCGACCGGGAGGCAATATGGCAACTGAGGCTTGACGAGCCGCAATATTCTGCCGACTATCTGCATGAGGCCGCCATGCATATACTTGCCCAAAAGCGCAAATTCAGCCGCTGGTTAGACAGTGACCGCGCCGAAACGGTTGCCAATGCTTTACTGATTCTCTGCCTCCGCGAAAACAAAATACTCCAATCACAGATTCAAAACCGGCTTGATAGTTTCCGGCAGACGGGCGGTTTCACCGAAAATATGACAGCCGAACGCATCGAAGCCCGTAAGACGCAGGCCTCGGGAAGCGGCGCTCCTCTCTGCCCCAAATGCGGCAAGCCGATGTTCAGGCGCATGCAGAAGAAGGGACAACAACAAGGGCGCGAGTTCTGGGGCTGCAGCGACTACCCCCGCTGCAACGGCATCCGGCCCATTAACCAGCAATAATCGGGCTTCTCGAGAAAATCGAGATTCCCGAGTTTCTCGAGATGCTCGGGATGCTCGGGAACCTCGAGCATCTCGAAATTACTTCAGGTTAACGGTGAAATAGCGGGCTTGGGGGTGAGCGATATAGAGGCCGGCCACGCTTGAGGGGGGATTCATGGCGCCGGTGGAGGTGATTTCCACTCCTGCCTGAGCGGGATCGATGAGCCGGGCGAGAGTGAACATGAGCGACTGGTCAGGCAGCGACGGATAGCCCACCGCCGGACGGATGCCAGGATACTGTCCGCGCATGCGCTCCTCCAGCGAGGTATGCTCGTCGCGGTTGTAGCCCCACAGGGATGTGCGCACATGGTGATGCAGCCACTCCGATGCGGCCTCGGCGAGACGGTCGGCAAGCGATTGTGCCAGCAGCGCGGCATATTCATCCTTTGCTGCCTCCACGGCTATCAGCTGCCGCAACTGACGTCCTGTAGTTACCACGAATGCACCGGCATAATCGTCCTCTCGGTTCACATAATCGCACAACGCAGGGCGTGGCGCCGATGCATCGCCCTCGGCAGGCACTTGCTGCCGCTGGGTGGGGAAGCTGACGGTCTCGCTGCCGGGCAATTCAAATTCGATGGAATTGTCGGTGCCTCGCGCGGCAAACAGTCCTACCCGCGCGCTCATGTCGGCACCTGCCTCCATCCACCGTTCAAGCATCGCCTCCGCATCGGCTGTGATGCGGTGCGCTTCCTGCGAATCGGGCGCTACTTTCCAGCATGTACGGAAATAAATCCAGTTGATATACGGTGCCACCTCTGCCACCGGAATACTTTCAAGCGAAGTGACGCCCATCTGCGCGGGGCGCACCGGTGTGTTGGCTCCGTCATCGCGCACGGTACGGGCCTGCGGTTGCTGCGGAGCGGCACTGCTGCGTGCTACATAATCCTGCCGCAACTTCTCCTGCCGTTCAAGGTGGGCGGCGATATATTCAGCCGCGTTGGCGTCGGTGAGTCGGCGTGCCTCCACAGGGTTGCGCGACGCGTCGCCAAGACGCATCACTATCCCGGGCGCATAGGCCGGAGCAAGACGCAGTGCGGTGTGGAGCTCGGATGTAGTGGCGCCTCCAACCATCAGCGGTGCCGACACACCGGCCTCCCGGAGTGCCTGCGCCACACGCTCCATCTCGGCGAGCGAGGGGGAGATCAGTCCGCTCAGGCCGATGAAATCAGGCTTGAGACGCACGGCAGCCTCAACTATCGTTTCCGACTCGACCATCACGCCGAGATCGTGCACCTCATATCCGTTGCAACGGAGCACCACGGCCGCTATGTTCTTGCCGATGTCGTGCACATCGCCGCGCACTGTGGCCAGCAGCCACACCCCGCGGCTTCCTGCCGGGGTGTCGGCCCGGACGGCCTCAAGATGCGGACGCAGGATGTCAACAGCCCTGCGCATGGTGCGTGCGGAGCGCACCACCTGAGGCAGGAACATGCGTCCGGCCTCAAAAAGATGTCCCACCTCCTCCATGCCGCTCATCAGCGGCCCGGAAATCACGGCACGGGCGTCGGCATACTGTTCCATCGCCGCTGCCAGCAACTCCTCCAGCCCTGTATCGTCGCCACGGCGCAAGGCCAATGCAAGCCGCTGCTCCACCGGCAGACCGACCTCAGCATCAACGCTGTCCGTTTTTTCTCCAGCAGCTTGCGCCTCCTTAGCCTCTATGGCCTTATGGGCGTATTCTATCAGCGCGGCCGGAGCTTCGGGCGATGTGTAAAGCACTGCGGCATCAAGCAGCGCGCGCAGTTCGGGTTCAATGTCCTCGTAAGTCAGCCGTGTCGACGGATTAATGATGGCCATGTCCATCCCCGCCTCGATGGCGTGACGCAGGAACACCACGTGCATGGCCTCGCGCAAGGCATTGTTGCCGCGGAATGCAAACGAAAGGTTGCTCACGCCGCCGCTCACGCGTGCGCCCGGCAGATTCTCCTTTATCCAGCGTGTGGCGCGGATAAAATCGAGCGCATAGGCATCGTGCTGCTCCATGCCGGTGCAGATGGTGAGAATGTTGGGGTCGAACACAATATCGCGCGGATTGAAACCGGCTTTTTCCGTCAGAAGCCTGTAGGCACGGGCGCACACCTCGATTTTACGCTCGAATGTGTCGGCCTGACCCTGCTCGTCGAAGGCCATCACCACCACGGCAGCCCCGAAACGGGCTATGTGGCGCGCATGTTCCAGGAAAACCGCCTCCCCCTCCTTAAGCGAGATGGAGTTGACCACCGCCTTGCCCGGCACCTCTTTCAGCGCCTCCACAATGGTGGGGAAGTGCGAGGAGTCAATCATCCAGGGCACCCCCGCCGTCGATGGATTCGATGCAAGCAACCGCAGGAAGCGGCACATCTCGCGGGTGGAATCGAGCAGCGGGGCATCCATGCATATGTCGAGCGCCATGGCGCCGTCGGCCACCTGCCGCACGGCAATCTCCAGAGCCTCGTCGGTGTTCCCCTCCCCTATGAGGCGCTTGAATTTGGCGCTTCCGGCCACATTGCACCGTTCGCCCACGTTGATAAACATCCCCTCCGGGTCGAAATGCTCCGTTCCGGCAAGCCACGCCGGGGCTACCGCCGCATCGGGCCGACGGGGGGCATATCTACCGGCCAAAGCCGCCACTGCCGCTATGTGGGTGGCATCCGTTCCGCAGCATCCACCCACAATGTTCACCAGCCCTTCGGCCATCATGGCCTCTATGTGGCCGGCAAACGCCGATGCGGTCACGGCATAGTTGCCGAGTTCATCGGGAAGTCCGGCGTTGGGATAGACAATTACAGGATAAGGCGACACGGTAGCCAGACGGCGCAGATGGTTGATCATCATGTCCGGGCCGAACGAGCAGTTCAGTCCCACCGCTGCCGGGCGTGCAAATGCCACCGACGCCACAAACGCCTCAAGGGTCTGGGCCGTGAGAAGCCTGCCCGATTTTCCGGCCACGGTGGCCGAAATCATCAGCGGCACCTCACGTCCGGCGGCATCCATCGCATCGCGTGCGGCTATGGCCGCAGCCTTTGCGTTAAGCGTGTCAAAGACGGTCTCTATCAATATGCAGTCCACACCACCCGCAATCAGCGCATCCATCTGCACGCGGTATGCACCGTAAAGCTCATCGAAACCGATGGTGCGGGCGCAGGGGTCGTTCACGTCCGACGAAAGGCCGAGGCTTTTCCCGGTAGGCCCCACTGATCCGGCCACAAACCTTGGTTTGGCAGGATTCATGGCTGTGTAGCGGTCGGCCTCCGCGCGTGCTATGGCGCACGCAGCACGGTTAATCTCCGTCACAAGGTGTGCGGTGCGGTACTCCGCCTGCGACACAGCCTGCGCGTTAAACGTGTTGGTCTCGATGATGTCGGCACCCGCCTCCAGATAACTGCGGTGGATTCCGGCCACCACTTCAGGCGCCGTGAGCGACAATATATCGTTGTTGCCGGCAAGCGCCACGGGATGCACGGCGAAGCGTTCGCCATGGAAAGCGGATGCTGGAAGACCCAGATGCTGGATGGCCGTTCCCATCGATCCGTCGAGCACCAGCACACGGTGTTGCAAGGCTTCGGTAAACTGCATAAATCTGTAAATCAAAAAAACAATTAGTAGACCTTACGGGCAATCTCGGCCACAGATGCGGCGGCATTCATCGAATAAAAATGTATGCTCGGCACACCGTGGGCTTTCAGCTCGCGTGCCTGCGCCGTGGTCCATTCCACACCCAGGGCCTTGGCCTGGTCGTTGTCGCGGCATTTCACGAATTCGCGCGCCAGCGGCTCAGGGAGGTCGATATGGAACGTTTTCGGCAGCAGCGACATCTGTTTGAGCGATGTGATGGGCTTGAGACCCGGCACTATCGGCACGGTGATGCCTGCTGCACGACATTCGTCGACAAAGCGGAAATACTTGCTGTTGTCGAAGAACATCTGTGTCACCACATAACCCGCTCCTGCCTCCACCTTGGCGCGCAGATGCTCCAGGTCGGCCGTGCGGTTCATGGCCTCCTCATGCTTTTCGGGATAGCCTGCCACGCCGAATGTGAACGGCACGGCCGGAACGTCATCGGTCACGGTGCCGTCGGCCATGCGTCCGGAGTTGAAATCGGTGATCTGACGGCACAGCCCCTCGGCGTGCAGATGTCCGTCGGCATCAGTGGTGAACAGCTTCGACCCCTTCCCTGTGTCGCCGCGCAGGGCAAGCACATCGGTGATTCCGAGATACGCCAGGTCGATAAGCTGATTTTCGATCTCCTGGGTGCTGTATTCGCCGCAGATGATATGCGGCACCGGGCGCACGCCATAGCGTCCGCGGATGGCCGCGGCTATGGCCACCGAGCCGGGACGGCGCTGGGTGGTGACGGTGCGGAAAATCCCCTCGCCCGCGCTCACATACACCACCTCGTTGCGGTGGGTGGTGATGTTCACGTAGGCCGGAGCGAACTCCATCAGCCGGTCGATGGACTTATATGTACCCTCGATGCTTTTGCCGCGCAGCGGGGGGAGAATCTCGAATGAAAACAGTGTTGAGGTGGCGTTGGCGAGCATCTGCGCCACTGAGTCGGGGCGCGGTGCAGCAGTGGATGCCGGAGATGTCATATCTTGTCGAGTGCTTGCTGAAGGTCTGCTATAATATCGTCGATGTGCTCCGTGCCGATGCTTACACGCACCGTGGCCGGAGTGATGTGCTGCTGAGCCAGTTCTTCGGGCGAGAGTTGCGAGTGGGTGGTGGTGGCTGGATGTATCACAAGGCTCTTCATGTCGGCCACGTTGGCAAGGTGCGAGAAGAGTTTCAGCGAGTCGATGAAGCGCCATGCCTCGTCGCGCCCTCCCTTCACCTCGAAAGTGAAGATGCTGCCGGCACCGTTGGGGTAATACCGGCGGTAGAGTTCGTGGTCGCGGTGGTGAGGAAGCGACGGATGGTTTACCTTGGCCACCTTGGGATGCGATGCGAGGAATTCCACCACCTTGAGGGCATTGGCCACATGCCGCTCCACACGCAGCGAGAGGGTTTCCACCCCCTGCAGCAGCAGGAACGCGCCTAAAGCCGAGAGGCATGCTCCCGTGTCGCGGAGCAGCACGGCACGCACGCGTGCGGCAAACGGTGCCGCAGGGTCTATTTCGGCAAATATGCTGCCGTGATAGTTGGCGTCCGGACGAGCGATGGTGGGATATTTGTCGGGGAAATCGGTCCACGGGAATGTACCTCCGTCAATCACCACCCCACCAAGGGTTGTGCCGTGGCCCCCGATGAATTTGGTTGCCGAATGCACAACCACATCGGCGCCATGCTCGATGGGGCGCATCAGCACCGGGGTGCCGAACGTATTGTCGATAATCAGGGGCACACCGTGCGCATGCGCCTCGGCTGCCACAGCCTCGATGTCGGTGACATCGCTGTTGGGATTGCCGAACGTCTCGGCATAGACGGCGCGTGTCTCAGGACGGAACGCCGCGCGCAGCGCATCCGGGTCGCTCATGTCCACGATGGTGTGGGTCACGCCTATGTCGGCCAGCGTGTTCACAATCAGATTGTACGTGCCGCCATAAAGATTGTCGGCGGCAATCACGTGGTCGCCGGGGCGGAGTATGTTGTGCAGCGCATAGAACACGGCTGCGGCTCCGGTTGCTGTGGCCACCGCTCCGGTTCCACCCTCCATTGCCCGCAGACGCTCCTCGAGCACGGCCTGCGTGGGGTTGTTCAGGCGGCTGTAGATGTAGCCGTCGCGGTGCAGTGCGAAGCGTTCGGCTGCATCGTTGCAGTCCTCGAACACGTAGGCCGCCGACTGGTGGATGGGCACGGCGCGGGCGCCGCTGGCATCGGTATGCTCCTGCCCGGCATGCAGCTGCAGGGTTTCTATACGGTAATTGTCGGTATGATTCATGTTTGAATGTATAGCTTTGAATGTCTATTCCGGAATGCTTAAACCTGAATGCAACAAATTTGATTGAATGCAAAGTTACGTTTTTCCCCCGACGTGGCCAACTCCTGCCACGCTCTCACCCGTTCAGGCAGCATATTGACGCAAATTTTCCATTTTTTAAGGCAGACACGGCACCGCGTGCCAGCCCTGCTTCCTACTTTTGCATACGGATAACCATAAACTGATACCAAC
>DBFWRP010000096.1:0-6227 GCA_048222005.1 Muribaculaceae bacterium
AGCCGGTGGCAATCCGGAGAAGGAGGCCAAAATCCGCGCTGCACTCGAAAAGGCTGCCAAGCTCAAGGCTGAGCGCGAGGCCGCCAAGAATGCAGGCTCACAGCCCGGATAAATTCTCATTACCGGATGCCATGCCGGATAGGGCAGGCGCACCGGTTTTTGTCAACGAAATAAAACGAAGAATTATAATATGGAATCAGTAGGAAGTATCATCGTTTACATGATAATAGCCCTGGCGCTTATCATTTTTTCGGTGCTTGCTGTAACAACCCGCAAAATTTTGCGTGCCGCAACCTACTTGCTGTTCGCCCTGTTCGCAACTGCCGCGCTCTACTTCAAGCTCGACTATGAGTTTCTCGGAGCGGTGCAGATTGCAGTCTATGCCGGCGGTATAGTGGTGTTGTTCGTGTTTTCAATTTTGCTTACAAGCCATCCCGGCGAAAACACAGCGTCGCTTGTCTCGCGCAAACGTCTGCTTGGTCTGGGAGCTGCTGTAGCAATGTTTGTAGTGGCCGGTTACTCGCTTGTGAGCCGCACCGCAATGCTTTCGGCCACACCCTCCGGAAGCAATCCTGTGATGCGTGAGATAGGAGTAGCACTCATGGGCACCGGACATGCCCAGTACCTGCTGCCTTTCGAGGCCATCAGTGTGTTGCTTCTGGCATGTATCATCGGCGGTGTTGTAATTGCCCGTAAAAAGTAACGCCTAAAGAGAAAGAGAATCATGGATCTGACAATTTTATATTACCTCATTCCCAGTCTTTTCATGTTCTGCTGCGGTGTTTACGGTTTCATAACCCGCCGAAACATGATTGCCATTCTCATATCGCTGGAACTGATGCTCAACTCCGTCGACATCAATTTTGTGGTTTTCAACCGTTTCCTCTTCCCCGGCGAACTTGAGGGCATGTTCTTCTCGCTGTTCGCCATCGGTCTGGCGGCGGCTGAGACAGCACTGGCCATTGCGATTATCATCAATGTGTTCCGCGTGTCGGAGAATATCGACGTCCGCGACGTAAACAAAATGAAATATTAAAAGCGCCATGCAACCGTTAATTCCTATCATTATCCTTGCTTTGCCGCTGGCGATGTTCCTCTTTCTGGGGCTATGCGGCCATAAGCTGAGTCACCGCTGGGCCGGAATCCTCGGCACAGCCGGTATGGGCGTCACTATGGTGCTTGCCTATATCACTGCTTTCACTTATTTCTTCTCAGGCAATCCCGAATTTGTAGATGCCGACACCCACACCCGCCTTCAGGCTGTGATTTTCAATCAGGACTGGCTGTCGCTTTACGATAATCTTGTAATCCGCATCGGATTCCTGCTCGACCCGATTTCGGCATTGCTCCTTGTTGTGATCACCACCATCTCGTTCATGGTGCATCTGTACAGCAACGGTTACATGCGCGACCATCATGGCGTGTGGGAAACAGGATTCCAGCGTTTCTACGCATTCCTGTCGCTGTTCAGCTTCTCGATGCTCGGTCTGGTAGTTGCCACCAACATTTTCCAGATGTACATCTTCTGGGAGCTTGTGGGTGCGTCGTCCTATCTGCTCATCGGGTTCTATTACACCCGCCCCTCGGCAGTGGCCGCCTCGAAGAAAGCATTCATCGTCACCCGATTCGCCGACCTCGGATTCCTTCTGGGTATCCTTGTCCTCAGCTACTACACCGGAACATTCAATTTCACCGACTTCACATCTTCGGTTGTGGCCGGTCAGGAAAATGTGTTCCAGGTTAACCCCGAAACCGCTCAGGGCATTCTGGCCAAGTTCACACAGAGCGCCGCTCCCACATTCATGGGAGCTTCGGTGCTGACATGGGCGCTTGTGCTTATCTTCATGGGAGGTATGGGTAAATCGGCCATGATGCCTTTGCACATCTGGCTCCCCGACGCCATGGAAGGCCCGACTCCAGTTTCGGCCCTCATCCATGCCGCCACCATGGTTGTGGCCGGTGTCTATCTGGTTGCCCGCTTGTTCCCGCTTTATCTGATGGAGACAGCAGCACTCGATATCGTTGTTGTAGTAGGTGCCATCACAGCCTTCTATGCCGCAATGGTGGCATGCACACAGATTGACATCAAACGTGTGCTCGCCTTCTCCACCATCTCGCAGATAGCTTTCATGATGGTTTCGCTCGGTGTTGCCCGTCCTGAATTCCATCACGGTCTGGGCTACATGGCCGGTATGTTCCATCTGTTCACACACGCCATGTTCAAGGCGCTCCTCTTCCTCTGCGCCGGTGCGCTCATCCATGCCATCGGGTCGAACGATTACACCGCGATGCACGGCCTGCGCAAGCACATGCCCATCACACACATCACGTTCCTCATCGGCTGTCTGGCCATCGCTGGTATCATTCCGTTCGCCGGATTCTTCTCGAAAGACGAAATCCTCACAGCCACTATGGGTCACTCGACATTCTGGTACATATGGATGTCGCTCGTTGCCGGTCTGACTGCGTTCTACATGTTCCGTCTCTACTATCTCATCTTCTGGTGGAAAGAGCATGAGACTCCCGCCGGCCATCACGCACCCCACGACCAGCCCTGGACAATGACACTTCCGCTTGTAATCCTGGCTGTTGTGTCCTGTTTCGCCGGATTCGTACCGATGGGCAACCTCGTCACCTGGAACGGCCATGAGATGTTCCCCGAAGGAGCCAACTTCCTTACCAATCTGAAGGCGCTCAACTGGAGCGTGGCCGGCGTCAGCCTTGCAGTGGCTGTGGCCGCCATCGCCCTCGCCACAGTGATGTATAAAAAAGAGAATCAGCTCCCCGCCAAGTTCAAGAACGCCCTTCCGGCACTTTGGGACTGGTGCTACCACCGTTTCTATTGGGACGAACTCTACCAGTTCATCACCCACCGCATCATTTTCGGTTGCGTGAGCAAGCCGATTGCATGGTTCGACCGCCATATGGTCGACGGAACCATGGATGCCTTCGCCTATATCACTCAGAAAGCGTCGGTTGCCATCAAGGGGCTGCAGTCCGGTAACATACAGATGTATGTATGGATCTATCTCATCGGCGCACTTTTGCTCGGCGCTGTGACAGCCATTTGCCTAATGTGATTATAACCGATTGAAACACAGATAAAAATATAGTTACAGACATGTTTTCGAATATTCTGATATATTTCGTGATAATCCCGCTGCTCATGCTTGGGGGATTTGCCCTGTGCCGCGACGTGAAGCAGATACGCGCGGTGGCAGTGACAGGCTCGACTGTTTTGATCGGGCTGTCGGCATGGCTGCTGTGCGATTATCTCGCACTCCGCGCCGCCGGCGAGACAGCCGAGATGCTTTACTGCGGCTCATGGACGTGGTTTGAACCCCTCCATATCAACCTTGCGGTAGGTGTCGACGGCGTATCCATCGCCATGCTTATCCTTTCGTCAATCATCGTGTTCGCCGGCTCGTTCGCTTCGTGGAAAATTGACGATGCACGCCACTTCTTCATGTGGCTGCTCCTCCTTTCCACCGGCGTGTTCGGCTTCTTCATCTCGATTGACCTGTTCACAATGTTCATGTTCTATGAGGTGGCTCTTATCCCTATGTACCTTCTCATCGGTGTGTGGGGCACAGGCCGCAAGGAATACTCGGCCATGAAGCTCACCCTGATGCTTATGGGCGGTTCGGCATTCCTGATGCTCAGCCTCATCGGCATCTACTACCATTCGGCCCCCGAAGGTGGAGAGCTTACATGGAACATTCTTGAGATTGCCCGCAACAATTCCATCTCGACCGGATGGCAGTATTTCCTCTTCCCCATGTGTTTCGTTGGCTTCGGTGTTCTCGGCGCCATGTTCCCCTTCCACACATGGAGCCCCGACGGTCATGCATGCGCCCCGACAGCCGTGTCGATGCTCCATGCAGGTGTGCTCATGAAGCTTGGCGGTTACGGTTGCTTCCGTGTGGCAATGTACCTGATGCCTGAGGCTGCCAACGACCTTGCCTGGATATTCCTTATCCTCACCGGTATCTCGGTGGTTTACGGCGCTTTCTCGGCTTGCGTGCAGACCGACCTCAAATATATCAACGCATACTCTTCGGTGTCGCACTGCGGCATGGTGCTCTTCGCCATCCTCATGATCAACACCACCGCTCTTACCGGTGCCATCATGCAGATGCTTTCGCACGGCCTTATGACGGCTCTTTTCTTCGCCCTTATCGGTATGATCTACGGCCGTACACACACACGTGACATCCGTCTGATGGGCGGTCTTATGAAAATAATGCCCTTCCTCGGTGTGGGCTATGTGATTGCCGGTATGGCATCGCTCGGTCTTCCCGGTCTCAGCGGTTTCGTGGCCGAAATGACAATCTTTGTCGGATCGTTCGAAGCCGGTATGGCCGACTTCTATGCCGGCCTGGGTTCGCTCCGTCTGGTGTTCACCATCATAGCATGCTCGTCAATCGTAATCACAGCGGTCTACATCCTGCGTGTTGTGGGCAAGCTGCTGTTCGGTCCGGTTCAGGATGCGCATCATCTCGAACTTACCGACGCCACATGGTGGGAGCGCCTTTCGGTTGTAACCCTCGTGGTGAGCGTGGCAGCCATCGGATGTTTCCCCAACTTCTTCGAGTCGTTAATAAAATTCACATTCAACCCCGAGTTTTTCCGCGCCCTGACGGCGATGTGATCCGGAGGTTGACACACGAAATCATAATCCTATCATAGCAGAATCAATATGGATTATTCTCAATTCCTTGCAATGCGACAGGAAATCGGCTTGCTGATTGTGTTCCTGTTGGTGTTCCTTTACGACACGTTCATGCCTAAGAAGGCACAGGGCGGCATTGCCGGTTTCACCACCGGATTGTTCCTCCTTTTCACCGTGGCAAGCTTCCTTTGGGGCAATGTCGGTACGGTAGATGCTTTCTCGGGAATGTATGCCACATCCGATGTGTGCGCCATGATCAAGAATATACTCAATGTGGGTGTTCTCATCGTGCTTATCCAGAGCTGCAAGTGGGCCAACGGAGAGCTGATGATCATGCGCCGCGGCGAGTTCTACGAACTGCTTCTTGTGACGCTGTTCGGTATGTATCTCATGATTTCAGCCCGTCACTTCCTGCTGTTCGTCATCGGTCTGGAAAGCGCATCGCTTCCTCTTGCAGCTATGGTGGCTTTCGACAAGAATCGCTATGAAAGCCATGAGGCAGCCATCAAGTACATGCTCACAGCCGTGTTCTCATCGGCCGTGTTCATGATGGGTCTGTCGTTTGTCTACGGTCTTGCCGGCTCGCTGTACTTCCAGGACATCGCCCTTCAGTTGGGAACGTCGGTTGACACAATGCTCGTTGTGGCACTCGCGTTTGTCATCGCTGGTGTGGGCTTCAAGCTGTCGCTCGTGCCGTTCCACCTCTGGACAGCCGACGTATATCAGGGTGCACCCACTTCAGTTACCGCTTATTTCTCGGTTATCTCGAAGGGTGCGGCTGCATTCGCATTCCTGGTGATTCTGGTGCAGGTGTTCGGCCAGTTCTATGCAAACGTGTGGGAATGGATGCTTTATGCACTCATCATCCTCACCATCACTATCGGTAACCTTTTCGCAATCCGTCAGAAGAACATGAAGCGCTTCCTGGCGTTCTCCTCGATTTCGCAGGCAGGTTACATCATGCTCGGCGTTATCGGCTTCAACGCTATGGGTCTCTCGGCAATGATGTTCTACATCCTTGTGTACATCTTCTCGAACCTGGCAGCCTTCGGTGTTATCGGCGCGATAGAGAATGCCACCGGTAAGGTCAGCATGACCGACTACAACGGCCTGTCGAAAACCAATCCCTGGCTTGCTTGCGCAATGATGCTCGCCATGTTCTCACTGGCAGGTATTCCTCCGTTTGCAGGCTTCTTCAGCAAGTTCTTCATCTTTACCTCTGCCATCAACCAAGGCTCAATCGCGATATACGTGCTGGTGCTCATCGCCCTTATAAACACAATCGTGTCGCTCTACTACTATCTGCTTGTAGTGAAGGCCATGTACATCTCGCCTGAAGAGCCGCAGATTGCTACATTCCGCAGCGCATGCTCCGAGCGAGTTGCTCTCTGGATCTGTGTTGCAGGCATCATCGGCCTTGGCATCGTAAGCTACTTCTACGACAGCATCATCGCCGCCGGCAACTCCACCGCCCTGTTCGCCTTCGCCGGCTGATAGCATAACCATTTACTCAGGCTTGAAGCCTGAACAGCAAAACCCACCGCGGGCGCTGTGC
>DBFWRP010000097.1:0-1174 GCA_048222005.1 Muribaculaceae bacterium
TCGCCGTAGGTGTGGGCCGCAGTCACATGGTCTCTGTCACAGATATGGTTGGCGTCACCGTTGTCCTTCCAGTCATGGCCCAGAGCGGGGATAGTCTCCGTCCACTCGTCGATATGCTCCGGGGCAGTGGCATGCCTATCGCTCTCATAGGTGCATCCGTACTTCACCCAGCCCTCTTCCGTGCAGGTGGGCTCTTGGCGGTTGATCTCGTTTTTGGTGCAAACATTTTTGCCATGGACGATCTTATGCTGTACACCCCGCTTATAATACCACAGCTCCGTATTATCGCCAATGGTGTTTACAAGGCCGCCGGCTGCGGGGTTATTTCTTGTGCCTACCGCAGCCTCAGCACCTTTCACATTGATATACTTATCATCCGGCGATCCCCATGGTTTCATTTTAAGCAGCACATTGTTGCCGATGTTGACCTCGGTGGCGGAAATCGCACCATATTTTCCAAATATTTGAATGTAATCGCCGATTTTAACTTTTCCGTTTGTTCCGCCGTCAATGTTCACTACAACTTTTCTGTTCGAATCGCCCCGAATATCCCCGCCGCCGATACCGGAGCCTCCTCCTTCATATCGGATTGAAGTGCCCTCATCCTTGGCATCAATGGTAACATTGTCCTTTATATTGACCTCCACATCTCCATAGTTACTTCCGATCGCAGTGGAATTTTTTCTGCTCTCCATCCGGATGGTCGAATGGCCCTGAATGGTGACCTTGGTATCTTTTATGCCACTGCCAATGGCAGAGCCGTAGAGCCCGGTTGCCGTGACATGGACATCTTCCTGCTCTGCGGTAGCCCCGGCCGTACCAATGGTCACCTCTGCTTCGGTGTCCTTGCCCTTGTCTCCGGCAGCGCCGATGGCGGCACAACTGTCCCCGAGCCAATAGCCACCGTCACTCTTTGCAACGACCGTTGCATGGTCACGGATCACGATGCCCTTTGCCGAGCCTCCCGACTTAGAACCATAGCCGCCGCCGATGGCAGCGCCACCTATGGTGGTTGCCGTCACCTTGGAATGCCCCCGGATGATGATGTTTTCTGCATTTCCTCCATTGCCGCCGCCGCCAATGCCTGCGGCACTCCCGCTGCCTTTTGCGTCAACAGTTGCATAGCCCTGGATGATGATGTTTTCTGCATCTCCAGATTGTGTATCTCCATAGA
>DBFWRP010000098.1:0-1186 GCA_048222005.1 Muribaculaceae bacterium
GTACTACGATGTGGCTTACAACCTTTATGCCAACGGTGAGTTGGTGGCCAAAGGGCTGTCTGCGAGTAACTATGTCCATACGGGAGGAACGGCCGAAACCCGATATACGGTGGCTCCCGTGGTGAAAGGCAAGGAGGGGGAACAGTGTGACCCCGTCAAACGTTTCAAGGAATTCAGTTTCTATTCCCTTACAGGACAGAATACAGGCTTCCTTAGAGTGCCGGGCGCGGAAATGAAAGGACGTAACGGCGAGGACCTGACGGAAAACTATATGTTCAACGATGCCGTGTTGGCCGATGTCGATGGCGACGGGATGCCGGAGATTATCGCCAAGCGTCTTTATACGGGTACGCCCGGAGTGGCGGACGTGGCCAACACTTCGGCTTACAACCGCATCGAGGTGTACAACATCAAGGGAGAACGGCTGTGGTACATCGACATCGGCCCGAACATGCAGTCGGGACCCGATGAACAGTTCGATGCCGTAGCTTTCGACTGGGATGGTGACGGCAAGGCAGAGGTGTTGATGCGTGGGGCTGACAACATGATTGTCCATCATCCGGACGGTACGGTCACGGAGGTGGGCAATATGTCCCATGATATCCGTAGGATTAACAATACCCAATATTCCATGCCCGACAATGAATATTTGCTCTACATGGAGGGAGCCACGGGCAAGTTGTACGAAATCGGTGAAAACGGCGAGAAATGGATGCCTTACCCTTGCAAACGGCTGGAACCGGGCGAGACGGACTGGACGGCAGCCTGGGGCGACGGCACGGGGCATCGTGCCACCAAGCACTATTTCGGTGCGCCTTATCTGGACGGCCGGCATCCTTCCATTTTCGTCGGACGCGGTTGCTACACGCGTCACAAGTTTTATACTTTCGACGTAGACCCTGCTACGCATAAGCTGACGGAACGTTGGAATTGGGTATGTAGTGTGGGAGGTCCGTGGTTCGGACAAGGTTACCACAACTTCGGCGTGGCCGATGTGGACATGGACGGACGGGATGAAATCGTGTTCGGTTCAATGATAATCGATGATAATGGAAAGGGATTGAGTACTACCGGCCTCGGGCATGGCGACGCCCAACATTGTACCGATTTGGATCCTTACCGCTTCGGACAGGAGATGTTTGCCTGCAACGAAAGTTCCCCGGCCATGAACTACCGGAATGCCACC
>DBFWRP010000099.1:0-1334 GCA_048222005.1 Muribaculaceae bacterium
GGGTGTACCTGTTGCATGGCCGTGGATCGTCCCAACGCCGCAGGCTTGCTCAGGAACGTGCCCAGATAGTGCATCAGGTCGATACGCCAGTCACCGGGACGCCGGGAGCGTACATGCGTGGCTACCTTGTCGCGACCGTTAAGCACGACAATACGCTCGGAATACATCTTTATGGGTACCTCCCGACCGACAAGCCGGTCAGGCACAGAGTAATGCACACCATCGACGGTAATGGTGGAATACTTCCCGGCACGGGCATGGCGCTGCTCAAAGCAGCCCATGTCACCGTGGTCAAGCGGCCGCAAAGCCGCAATATCGGCCTGTACGCGCTCCTTCTTCTCCTGCGCGGACATGTTGGAAGCTTCCCCGTTGAGCCTGTCACAGACCTTGTCAAGATGACACTGCGCCTGCGCCAGCAAACCGAAACGGACATCATAGTCGAAAGCCCGCCGGCGGATATGTTCCACCGAACGCTCCACCTTGCCTTTCTCCCATCCCGAACGCGGATTACAGAAATGAGGGGTGAAACAATAGTGGAGTTCCATGTGGTGCGGAGTATAACGTCTGTGCGAAAAATACGCGGAAACTCTCCGGGCCGGATATGATTATCCTGCACTACACCGCCGGGGTGAGCGCGCAGTCGTCGCCCCGGTATCTGGCCCGTCCCGACGTAAAAGCCTCCGCCCATCTAGTTATCGGACGTCTGGGGAAAATCATCCAGTTGGTGTCTTTTGACGTGGAAGCCTGGCATGCCGGGCAGAGCAGTTATGCCGGACGGACCTGTCTCAACCGTTTTTCGATCGGTATCGAACTGGACAATCTGGGGCGTTTGGCATGGACGGCCGGACGTTTTGTGGCGGAGTGCGGGAGGGAGGTGGAGCTGGAGCAGGTGTTTGTGGATGTCTAGGGCGAAACGGCCACCTACTGGCATCGGTATACCGGGCGACAGAAAGAGGTGTTGCGGGAGGTGTGCGGATTGCTGAAAGCCCGCTATCCGATTCGCTATGTCGGCGGCCACTCGGACGTCACCGGCCGTAAACAGAACCCCGGTCCTAAATTGCACGAATTCATGTGCAAGTAATTTGTATGTTAAACTTTAAATTAAAAAATCATGGCAGAATTTAATTCTTATTTACTTGGAAAAGCAAGAAAATCAGTCGGTAACCTGACTATCGTTTATGCAAAGGGAAAAAAACATCGTACGGGCGAAAGTGTTCGGCCGGAAGGACAATCCGACTCCGGAAATTGTGATGCAGCGGATCAGGGTGAGGCTCCTCGGGAAACTCGCCCGCCGTATCCTTCCGATTATCCGTAAAGGTTTCGCAGGAGTGGGT